>JAZRBT010000065.1:0-11175 GCA_045635245.1 Candidatus Coprenecus sp. | reverse complement strand
TAGTTAACACTTGTCTCCTAAGACCGCTCGGCCTCCGACTTAATGGGAGCCGCTTCGCTTTCAGAAGCAGCAGCTCTTCTGTGGCTTATTGTGCAGTTCATATCAAGACAGGAACCCGTAATGAACCATCCCGACTTGCGGGACTGGCTCATTTTACCGAACATTTGCTTTTTAAGGGGACTGCTTCCAAGAGTTCCTGTGTCATAAACTCCAAAATCGAGAAACTAGGTGGGGAACTGAATGCATACACTACAAAGGAAGAGACAGTTATCCACGCTACAGTTCTGAAAGAGGATTTTCAGACTGCTGCTTCGTTGTTGGTGGAGTTGGCGTTCCAATGTGTATTTCCTGCCAAAGAGGTGGAAAAGGAGAGAGGGGTAGTGGTCGAGGAGATCAAATCTTACAAAGATTCCCCATCGGAACTTATTTATGATGAATTCGACGAGAAGATTTTTGAAGGGACTCCTTTAAGTATTCCTGTTTTGGGAACTTCCGCTTCGTTGAAAAGGATTACCAGAGAAGATGTTGTGGAGTATTATAATAAGATGTTTGTTCCTGAAAATATGGTCTTTACGGTCGTTGCCGATCTCCCCTGCGAAAAGGTGGTCTCTGTTCTGGAAAAGCAGATTGAAAAGTATGGCAGAAGGGGTGCTGATGCGATAGCAGAAGTTCAGACACCAATTGCTCCACAGCCGCTTGAAGTGGCTGCTCCTTTTGAGAAAAAAGTTTCCAAAAAGAGTCATCAGGCCCATTGTATCATCGGGGCGAGAGCATATTCTTTTTATGAACCCAAACGAATCCCTTTGATTTTGTTGGTCAATTATTTGGGCGGACCCGCTGCCAATTCAAGGCTGAATATGTCCCTGAGAGAAAAACACGCATTGGTGTATAACGTGGATGCTTCTTATGCCCAATATTGTGATGCGGGGGTGGTGACGATTTATTTTGGCTGTGACAAGTCTAATGTAGCTCGTTGCGAGGAGTTGATTCTCAGACAGATAAATGAATTGATAACAAATCCTCTATCTCCACAAAAACTGAAGGAAGCTAAAAAACAATTGCTCGGGCAGTTGGCAATTTCATCTGACAATGGAGAGGCTCAGGTTCTCTCTATGGGAAAGAGTGAGATGGTATTTGGAAGAGTTATAGAGATGGAGCAGACCCGTCAGTTGCTAGAACAGGTAACTTCTGAGGAGTTGTCCCAGGTGGCAAAAGAGATTTTCGGAGAGGGTAAAATTTCAAAATTGTATTATTTGTAAACAGGTATGACAGCGGAGCTTTTAAAAGAGGCATTAAAGTATATTTCCAAGGAGACTCATCTGAGAACAAAATCCTATAGAATGCTTTCAGATGGTGTTCAGGGGGAGTTCCTGCAAGCTTTTTCGATGATGGTCTCTCCAAAGAACATTCTGGAAATAGGAACTTTTACAGGATATGCAACTCTTTGTCTTTCAAGGGGATTGCAAAGTGGTGGAGTGATTGATACCATCGAGATAGATGATGAGTTGACAGAGGTTTTTACCACTGCTTTTAAAATGGCCCAGCAAGATGCAATTATTACCCACAGCGGTGATGCCAAGGAAATTATACCGACTTTGGACCGTCTATATGATATCGTCTATATCGATGCCAATAAAAGAGAGTATGCCGCTTATTACGATTTGATTTTTCCGAAGGTCTCTGCCGGAGGATATATTCTGGTCGATAATGTTATTTGGAGCGGAAAGATTTTCTCACAAAAAAAACACCTCGATTGGCAAACCGAGGCGATAATTTCATTCAATGACAAAATCCGAAGTGATTGCAGGGTAGAGGTGATGACTCTTCCTGTACGCGATGGACTGTCATTGATTAGGAAGCTGTAGCTGTTTTATACAGAGGGTATTGCAAAGTTTAATACATCGTCTCTGGTGATTCTGTCATTCGATAGAATAAGTAGTCTTTCGATAACATTTCTTAGCTCTCGGATGTTCCCTCCCCAAGAATATGCCTGCAACTCAGCAAGTGCATCTTCATCTATTTTCATTACAGGTTTTCCATTCTCCTTGCAAATTTGGTTTATGAAATAGTTCACAAGGATAGGAATATCATCTTTTCTTTCCGAAAGCGATGGCACCTGGATAACAATCACACTCAATCTGTGGTAGAGGTCTTCTCTGAAAGTTCCTTTGACAATCTCTTCGCGAAGGTTTTTGTTGGTCGCTGCCACCACTCTGACATTGACGGTTATATCTTTGTCGCTTCCCACGCGTGAGAGTTTTCTCTCTTGAAGCACCCTTAGGACTTTGGCTTGAGCCGCTAAAGACATATCTCCGATTTCGTCAAGGAAGAGAGTGCCCCCTTCTGCCTGTTCGAATTTTCCTTTATGTTGCTTGATAGCTGATGTAAAAGCCCCTTTCTCGTGTCCGAACAATTCACTTTCGATAAGCTCGCTGGGAATTGCAGCGCAGTTTACCTCGATAAATGGCATAGGCTTTCTACTGCTCTTTTCGTGCAGCCATCTTGCCACCAATTCTTTACCGGTACCATTCGAGCCGGTGATAAGTACTCTTGCGTCAGTGGGAGCCACTCTGTCTATCATATCCTTTATGCGGACAATAGGTGCTGACTCTCCGATGATTTCCTGAATGCCGATGCCTGCAACTTTCTTCTTGAGGATTTTGGTCTCTTTTACCAATTTGCCCTTGTCTGTAGCATTTTTCAGAGTTATCAGAATGCGGTTCAGGTCCAAAGGTTTCTGAATGAAGTCGTATGCACCTTTCTTGATACAATCTACTGCTGTATCAATGGATCCGTGTCCGGAAATCATAATGACAGGAGATTCTACCCCTTTCTCTCCCAACTGCTCCAGTACCTCGATACCGTCTTTGTTTGGCATTTTTATATCGCAGAATATGGCATCAAAATTATTGGATGTTGCCGCTTCTATCCCTTTGTCTCCATCCTCAGCCAATGAAATTTCGTGTCCTTCAAATTCTAAAATCTCTTTTAAAGTGTTTCTGATGCTTCTTTCGTCATCAATAATAAGAATTTTCATATAGGATATTATATCTTATTTTGTTTGTTTCCCGTTCGAAATTACGCAAATATACAGATTTTTATCTATTTTTGTAGAATGATATCACCCATAATAATAGCGATAGACGGATATTCATCTACCGGAAAGAGTACATTTGCCAAAGATGTAGCGCGTGAACTTGGATATATCTATATAGACACAGGTGCACTCTATAGGGCGATAACACTTCTGGCGGAGAGATATTCATTGATTGACCCGAATAATGTCATTGACGAAGCGGGTCTGAAAGAACTTTTGTATAGTGATAGCCGCCCTCAGATTACATTCAGAACTGTCGGGGAAAAGAATGATTGCCATACATTTATTGCAGAAGAAGATGTGGAGGATGAGATACGTTCGCTTAAGGTCTCAGACAGAGTAAGTTATATAGCTGCTATTCCGATTGTTCGAGAGTTTGTGGATCAAATTCTGAGAAAATTGGGAAAGAGCAAAGGGGTGGTTATGGATGGAAGAGATATCGGTACTGCAGTTTTTCCTGATGCTGAGTTGAAGATTTTTATGACAGCTTCAGATCAGGTCAGGGCACGCAGACGACTCGATCAAATGATATCCAAAGGAGAGCAGGCCACAATGGAAGATGTTCTCAGAAATCTAAGGGAGAGAGATTATATCGATACACATAGAGAGGTTCATCCTCTTACCAAGGCATACGATGCTATCTTGTTGGACAATAGTGATATGACTGTCGAAGATCAATTGGTGTGGATAAAGGAGATTCTTAAACAAAGGGAAAAATGAGAGTGTTGATTGATTCCGATTCGGGTTGTTGCAACGGAGTCCGTATGGCTATCGAAAAATCGGAGGAATTTCTTAAAGACAACGATTCGCTTTATTCTTTAGGGGCAATTGTTCATAACGGGGCTGAGATTTCACGTCTGGCAGAGTTGGGGCTCAGAACTGTAGGATATGAGGATTTGCCGCAACTCCGGAACAAAACTATTCTTATAAGGGCACACGGAGAGCCCCCTTCCACTTATAACGAAATCAACAGATTAGGTATAGACTATATAGACTGTACTTGTCCGGTGGTGCTCGGATTGCAGAAAAAAATTGCCAAAAAATATACCGAGATAGCCCCTTTGGGTGGTAAAATACTGATTTTTGGTAAGATCGGACACGCAGAGGTGAATGGACTTGTCGGTCAGGTTGAAAATCCGGAGGATGTAGTGGTGGTAGGATCTATGGAAGATATGGAAAGGGTAGTTGCGCAGGGCAGGCTGGATTTCTCAAAGCCATTGGCATTATTCTCGCAGACAACAAAGGATCCTGCTCATTATGAGCAGCTTTGTGAGTATGTAAGAGAGCATTTCATATCTGAAAATACATCTGTTCACAACACAATCTGTAGTCAGGTTTCTTCCAGACGCAAAAAGTTGGAGAAGTTTGCTGCTGAGTGTTCAGTTATTCTCTTTGTGTGTGGTAAGGAGAGTTCCAATGGTAAGGTTTTATATGATTTGTGCAAGAATATGAATCCCCGTTCTTTTAAAATAGAAGGGGTCGATGAGATCGATTTTTCACAGATAGAAAGTGATGATACTGTGGGAATTTGTGGTGCGACTTCAACAACTCATTGGCAGTTAGAAAAAATCGCAGAGTATGTAAATAATTTCATATCTTTGCACGCGAAAAATCAACAAGTAATTTAAATAATTCAATATATGGCAACAACAGCAGATTTCAAAAACGGACTTTATTTCAATTATGACGGCAAACCAGTATCTACTATTTGGTTCCAGCACGTTAAACCCGGTAAAGGTCCTGCATTTGTGAAAACCAAATTGCGTAACCTTGAGAACGGTAAAATTCTTGACAGAACTTTCACAGCAGGTGAAAAAATCGAATTGATCAATGTCGAAAGAAGACCTTATCAATATCTTTACAAAGATGATATGGGCTTTAACTTTATGCATAACGAGACTTTCGAGCAAGTAAGCATTATGCCTGATATGGTAGAAAACGCTGACCTTATGAAAGAGGGACAAAATGTAGAAATGATGTTCCTTGCTGATGAGGAAAAATGTTTGACTTGTGAGCTTCCTACTTATGTGGAGTTGGAAGTTACCTACACCGAGCCTGCAGTAAAAGGTGATACAGCTTCTACCAATGCTCAAAAATCGGCTACTTTGGAAACAGGTGCTGAAATTATGGTTCCTTTGTTCATCAACATCGGAGACAAAATCCGCGTGAACACTACAGACCGTTCATACGGTGAGCGCGTAAGATAATTTACCGAAACTGAATATTATGGAACACCCTCAATGATTATTCATCGAGGGTGTTTTTCTATTCTGTGCAGAATGGGAGGGTGATTATGAAGTTTGCTCCCCCGAAGCGTTCTGATCTTTCGTAGCGGATGGTTCCGTGATTCTCTGTTATAATGTTTTTACAGATGGCAAGTCCGAGTCCGGTACCGGCAGTCTTTGTGGTGAAATTAGGGGTGAAAAGTCTGTGAAGATTCTCTTCAGAAACACCGCTGCCGCTATCCTCAATATCGATTCTGATGTTTTCTTTATCGTGGTAAGAGAGGGTGATACAAATCTTCTCACCGCTGACATCATCCATCGCCTGGACTGCATTGGATATAAGATTCACAAATACGCGGGTTATCTGTCCCCTGCGGCTGAGGCAAGTGACTTTACCTACTTTATTGTCAAATATAAATTCAATGCTCTCGTTGTTATTGTCGAAGAGGGCTATCTGTTTCAAAAGAATATCTGTGATATCTACCGGTTCGATATCTTCCACATAAAACTTTGCAAAGCTTGAAAATTCACTTGCTGTATTGGATAGAATCTCAATTTGTTCGAGCAGAGATTGGCTTACGGCATCAAATTTCTCTTCCCAATTGCCCAATCCTGTCTGTTTCATTCTGATAAGGTGCTGGATGCTGAGACGCATCGGTGTCAGAGGGTTTTTGATTTCGTGGGCAATTTGGCGAGCCATCTCCCTCCAGGCGTGTTCCCTCTCGCTGCGGGCAAGCTCTCTTGTACTCTTGTCCAAATCATCGATCATCTGGTTATATGTTTTGACAAGAAGTCCCAATTCATCATTTCCTTTGTAATCAATATGCTCTTTTTTCTGTTTCAAGTCCATCTCCTCCATACTTTTACTGATGGTTTGAAGTGGTTTTGAGATAGAGTTTGCAACGGTGAAACTGATGAGCAAAGCTCCGATAATCAGCAATATGTATAGGTTGATGATACCTGCGATGATAGTTTGTGCATCGTATTTCAGAGTTGAATTTATAGCGAAGTACGGGATGTTCGCTATTGCCAGAAGTGTCCCGTTTTCATTGTAGATAGGGGTGTACAGTGAGTAGTATTCAAGTTTGGAGATGTTCTCTTCCTGGATAGAGTGCATCTTTTTCTTGAAGATAAGCTCGTTATAAGCGGTCGGGTTCATTCTTGTGCTGACCAGATATTCATTGAATACTATGGGTTTGGTAGAACGGATAAGTCTTCCCAACGGGTCAAACAAGTTTATATCGACGAGCATATTGGAAGAAGTCTGGTCCATTGCCTGGAACATTTCTGTCGTATTCAGTTCGTCGTATTTGTCAGAATTCTGTGCCATTTTAGAGAGCGAACTTTGAACAGAAACCAGTTTCTTCTCCATTATACTGCGGTTGTTCTCGGTAATATAACTGTAAATGAAAGCAACACTTGCAAATGCCATAAATACCAGTGCAAGAACGAGCAGTACAGATACGAGCAATGTCAGCTTCATACGAAGCGAACCTTTCGAGATTCTGAATACGGAGTTCTGTTTCTGCTTGCGGAATACCCTTGAAGACCCCATCAGAATCAAGGCATACAAAAGGAATATGTATGAGAAGTAAATGAGGTTCTGTGTGAAGTGGCGGCTCGGACGACTGATAACAATCATATTGTCATTCAGGTATTTGTTAAAGAACAATATATGGTCGTCAACAGTGGTATAAGAGAAACCTCTTTTTATGTTTTTAAGGTTATAGCTTACCGCAAAGTTGTAGTTTCCTGCGTGTGTGGTGAGGTTTCCCTGATAGTATTTTGCGTATGAGTATGGGAATGGAACCTGTACTCTGTCCTGGTCCTCATTGTTGACCAGCAATGAGGGGTAACCGCTATTGTTTCTGGTATCTTTTGAGTCGAGTTCAATGTATAAATCGTATCGGGCGTCACCACGAATGATGGAGAATGCTCCGAGGTAACTGATCTTGTCTCTGAAATAGTCAAGGTAGTAGAATGCAGAGGATTCGTTCAAAGGAATACCATATCTGTTTATGATGGAACGGAAATGGTTATGGCAGATGACCGGACGGGGGTATTTGTCAGTTATGATTCTGTCGTGTTCCCCGCAGACGGTGATTTTAATATTGTATTTAGTGAATATATTCCAGAAATAGTTCTCCATCAGACGGTTGAGGATCATCTCTTCGGTGTTTCTGATGCCGATAAGACCTTTAATCAATGGGTCCTGGATAATGGCTTTCTCTATCGTCTGCAATTGGATTTCAAGGTTCATATCCTGCTCCAGAACCAATCTTCCGGTAAGAGTTCTGACGGTGTTGCACTCTTTTAGGAATCCTCTCGAAATGACAGTGGTCACTGTGTACAGCGATATGATAAAAATATATGTGAGAATATATTTCGGAGAAAACAGTATCGAACCTTTCTTGTGGGTGGTTACAGATACTATTATATATAAAATAAGGAGTAGAGCGACGAAAAGGAAGGCATAGAGCAGATATACAATGATGGAATATATTGTAATCTGATTGATTCTTGTCAGATTCAGAATAATGGTGGAATTCATTATTATCGATCTTAGAGAAAGATGGATAAATAATGCCAATCCTAAAGCCAGGGCAACAAATATTCCTGTCTTTAACCTTCTGGCAACTTTAGATGAACTTTTGATATTTCTGATAATCTGTTTCCGGCAGATGAAAATCGCCAGAACATAAACAAAGATATAGAAATGGATATTCATTATCTCTGCCAAAGAGTTGAACATTCTTCCGTCTGCATAAAGCATCGGCGAGAAAATATCTTTGACAGGAGGCATCTGCGAAGTAATGTAGAATGAGAATGCACTCAGAATGGCAATTATAATAAGAGAAATGGTAAAGGTCTTCTTATTCCTGTTTCTGTACAAATGAACCAATACTGCAAAAATGGTCAGGATAAATGCTATCCAGCGCAAAATCATCATTTTGGAATGACTGAGCAGCGGGCGTGTCTCTACCACTGAGAAAAATGGCTCTCCATCAAGGGTATGGACAATGTGCGAGTTGTCTATATAGAGCGGCTCGGTGGTGTAGATATTGTCCAGATGAAGATGGGGATTATTGGAGTTCTGCAGCAACGTATTCTCAGTAATGTATTGAGTCTTGATGAGAATACCTGCAATGACTTTTATATTCTCCTTCTTCTCTATTTTTATGATATACCACGAAGGTCCCAAATTCACATACTGGATATCATCTTGCAGATATGCCAGGGGGGTGTTGTAGATATTGGTATTGGTCAAATCGTGAATCCGGTACCAGTGAGGAATCACATCGGTATCGTCGTTGCTTATCGGAAAGAGATTTACCCAACTCTGTAGGGTGTCGTCCACATATCGGTAGATGACCATATCTTCGGGAAAATCTTTGATGTCAAGCCAGTGATCTGTCGGAATGGTGAACGCTTTCTCTATGTTTTTGTCAAGAATTCTCTCCCTCTGGTGGAGCATTTTCTCCATCCTTTTGGTGCTCTTACCGATCGAGTCGGAGGATATTTGCAGGAATGATGCAACAAGACAAAGCATTGCGGAACCCCACAATAGAATTGCCAAGTTTTTCCTCAGATATCCTTTTATTCTGTTTATCTGCATATTTTCGAATTATTCGTTATGGTATGGTTCCCCTTTGATAATGGTAAAGGCCCTGTACAGCTGTTCTGTGAAGAACAATCTGATTATCTGATGGGAAAAAGTCATATCGGACAGCGAGAGTTTGGATGCTGCTGCCTGATATACTTTTTCAGAAAAACCATACGCACCACCAATGACAAAGACTATGCTTTTGGTGCTATTGTTTATTTTCTTTTCCAAAAATTGTGCCCATTCGACAGAAGAGTATTTTTTGCCTCTTTCATCGAGAAGAATCAATTCGTCTGTAGGTTTCAGTTTTTTAAGAATCAACTCCCCCTCTTTCTCCTTGACCTCAGCGGGAGAGAGGGAACTTGTACCACTTAAAGCCGGAATTTCAATCCTTTCGTAAGGGATGTATCGGGTAATTCGTTTTTCGTACATTGCCATACCTTCCTTCACAAAGGGAAAGTTGCTTTTACCAATGGTCAGTAGAGTGATTTTCATATTCCTAACAGATTATCCAACAAAATTAATAATATATGTTGTAAATACGAATAGGAAGAGGTATTAATGATTGTGGCTTGCTTTTTGCTAATGTTACGGATTATGGAGAAATCTTACAAAGTCATATTTATAAGCATACTTTTAGCTGTGATGCCCACTTTGGCATTTTCCCAGCTTGTGAACGTATCAAATGTTCAGCAGGGCAGAGAAAATTCTACAATCTCACCGGGTGATGGGAGTGTGTTTGTCCCTATTGAGAAATATATCAGACAAGGTGATGTGCAATGTCTTTCGGCCTGGTTTGCAGAAAATCTTCAGATTTCAATGGTTGGCAAGATATCCAACTGCAGCAAAAATCAGGCTCGCCAGATTTTGAAAAATTTCTTTAAGGAAAATCCTCCCCGCAGTTTCAATATAATATATAAAAGCGGCTCTTACCCAATGCAATGTGCAGTGGGAGATTTCTCAGGAGGGGGATACGATTATTCTATAACAATAATGGTTAAGACAAATGAGAAAGGTTCATTTGTCGAACAGCTTAAAATCAGCAGAAAGTAGAACCTTTTAAGGCTCTACTTCTGTCTCATATAAATCTGGATAGGACAACCTGTGAAGTCGAAGTGGCTTCTGAGTTTGTTTTCCAAAAATCTCTTGTAAGGTTCTCCGATATACTGTGGCAAATTACAGAAGAACGCAAACGATGGGCTCTTTGTGGGAAGTTGGGTGATGAACTTGATCTTGATGTATTTGCCTTTTGTTGCAGGAGGAGGACAATTCTCAATCTCTTCCAACATAATTTCATTCAAAACTGATGTCGAAATTTTCTTCGAGTAGTTGTCATAAACTTTTGCTGCAGCATCCAATACATCAAGGATTCTCTGTTTGTTGATTGCAGAGGTGAAAACAATAGGAATATCTGAGAATGGAGCAAGTTTTTTCTTGATAGCCTCAGTGTATTCTTTCATTGTGTTGCTGCTCTTGGTAATCAAGTCCCATTTGTTTACCACCACTACGCAACCCTTTTTGTTCTTGACGATAAGGTTGAAGATAGACATATCCTGAGCTTCAACTCCATATTGGGCGTCAATCATAAGGATACATATATCAGTGTGTTCGATGGCTCTGATGGCTCTCATTACAGAGTAGAATTCCAAATCTTCGTTCACTTTGCTTTTTTTGCGGACACCTGCTGTGTCTATAAGCATAAATTCGTGACCGAACTTGTTGTAGTAACTTTCGATGGAATCTCTGGTAGTACCTGCGATTGGAGTAACGATATTTCTCTCTTCTCCAAGGAAAGCGTTGGTGATAGACGATTTACCTACGTTGGGGCGGCCAACGATTGTGATTCGAGGAAGAGACTTGTATTTGTCATCCTGCACCTCGTCTTTAGGAAGGAGTTTTACCAACTCGTCCAACATATCACCTGTTCCACTTCCGTTGGCAGAGGAAATATCCCAGGGGTCACCAAGACCCAAAGAGTAGAACTGGAATGTGTCAAAGCGTTTCTCCGCACTGTCCACCTTATTTACAACCAACATCACAGGTTTGTCGGTACGTCTGAGAATATTTGCAATCTCTTCGTCGAAGTCGGTGATACCTGTTCCTACTTCGACAAGGAACAAGATTACATCAGCCTCTTCAATTGCGATTTTGACTTGTTTGCGAATCTCGCCTTCGAAGATATCATCGCTATTGGAGGTGTATCCACCTGTATCAACAACGGAAAACTCGGTACCGCACCATTCACATTT
>JAZRBT010000064.1:0-26110 GCA_045635245.1 Candidatus Coprenecus sp. | reverse complement strand
TTGGCCTCCGACTTAGAATTTTTTGAATTGGGACCTGGAAATGTCCTTCAGGGTCTGATCAAGAAATGTTTGTAAGAAAACAATTAACTACAATTTATAACCAATAAAACAGTCCTATAATGGCACAAGAAAAAACATTTATTACATGTGACGGTAACTATGCTGCCGCACATGTGGCGTATATGTTTAGCGAACACGCCGCTATCTACCCCATTACCCCTTCTTCTACAATGGCTGAATATGTAGACGAGTGGGCATCATTCGGAAAAAAGAACATCTTCGGAGAAGTTGTTAAAGTAACCGAAATGCAAAGTGAGGGTGGCGCTGCAGGTGCGGCTCACGGATCACTCCAAGCCGGAGCACTTACCACTACATTCACAGCATCACAGGGACTTCTACTTATGATCCCTAATATGTATAAAATTGCAGGTGAATTGCTACCTACAGTTTTCCACGTATCAGCAAGAGCACTTGCTGCACAAGCTCTTTCTATCTTTGGTGACCACCAAGACGTGATGGCTTGTCGTCAAACAGGTTTTGCTATGCTTGCATCTTCAAGCGTTCAAGAAGCAATGGACCTTGCTGCAGTTGCTCACCTTTCAACAATAAAATCAAGCATTCCTTTCATCCACTTCTTCGACGGATTCCGTACATCTCACGAAATTCAAAAAATTGAAGTTTTGGATTCTGAAGCGCTTAAAGGAATGATCAGTGAAAAAGCTTTGGCTAAATTCCGCAAGAGAGCTTTGAACCCTAATAAACCTGTAACCAAAGGTACAGCTCAAAACCCTGACGTATATTTCCAAGCACGTGAGGCTTGCAACAGCTACTATGAAGCAGTTCCAGATATCGTAGCAAGATATATGGGAGAAATCAGCGAGCTTACCGGACGTCACTATCTACCTTTTGATTACTATGGTGATCCTGAAGCGAAAGATGTAATCATCGCTATGGGTTCAGTTTGCGAAACCGTTCGTGAAGTAGTAGATGTTCTAAGAGAAAAAGGTGAAAAAGTGGGTGTTATCACTGTTCGCCTATACAGACCTTTCTCTTCTAAATATTTCTTGAGAGTTCTTCCTAAGAGCGTTAAGAGAATTGCAGTTCTTGACCGTTGCAAAGAGCCCGGTTCAGTTGGAGAGCCTTTGTATCTTGATGTTAAATCAACTCTTGCAGAACAAGAAAATGCTCCACTTATCATTGGTGGTCGCTATGGTCTATCTTCAAAAGATACCAGCCCTGCACAAATTTTCGCAGTATTCAAAAACCTAAAAGCAAAACAACCTAAGAACGACTTCACCATCGGTATCGTTGATGACGTTACTTTCAAATCACTTCCTGTTGGAGAAGAAGTTTCATTGGCTAAAGCCGGTACATACGAATGTAAATTCTATGGTCTTGGTTCAGACGGTACTGTAGGTGCAAACAAAAACACCATCAAGATTATCGGTGACCACACTCCTAAATATTGCCAAGGATATTTTGACTACGACTCTAAGAAATCAGGTGGATACACTTGTTCACACCTAAGATTCGGTGACAGTGCCATCACATCTCCTTATCTTGTATCTACTCCTGACTTCGTAGCTTGTCACGTTCCTTCATACCTTCAAAAATACGATGTACTTAAAGGTATCAAACAAGGCGGTACATTCCTATTGAACAGCTTGTGGTCTGTTGAAGAAACTATCAAGAGAATTCCTGACTATGTAAAACAAACCATTGCTCAGAAAAATCTTACAGTTTACATCATCAACGCTACAAAGATTGCTGAAGAAATCGGTCTTGGTAACAGAACCAACACTATCCTTCAATCAGCATTCTTCAAAATCACCAACATCATTCCTTACGAAGAAGCTGTAAGCTTTATGAAAAAAGCTATCGACAAGAGCTACGGTAAGAAAGGTGAGAAAGTGATTGAAATGAACTACGCAGCTGTTGACAGAGGTGCTGAATACGAAAAATTGGAAATTCCTGCTGAATGGAATGATGTAGCAGCAAGATTCCGTCCTGCAAGCTTCGACCGTTTGGCTCCTGAGTGGGTACGTAACGTAGCAGACGTTGTTAACGCTCAAAACGGATACGATATCCCTGTAAGTGCTTTCGCCGGCGAATTTACTGATGGTACAATCCCTGCAGGTACAGCAGCATTTGAAAAACGTGGTATTGCAGTTAACGTTCCTGAGTGGAATGCTGAAAACTGTATCCAATGTAACCAATGTGCATACGTTTGTCCTCACGCAGCTATCCGTCCTTACCTATCAACAGAAGAAGAACTTGCTAAAGCTCCTGAATCAATCAAGAGCGCACAAGGTAACGCAGCATTCAAAGAATACCGCTTTACCATCCAAGTTTCTCCTATGGACTGTACAGGTTGCCGCAACTGTGCTGACGTTTGTCCTGCCAAGACTAAGGCTTTGGTTATGAAACCTCTTGAAAGCCAAATGAATGAGCAAGCAAACTTCGACTTTATGCATACAAATATAGGTTACAAAGACACCGTTGCTCCTAAGACAGCAAATCTTAAGAATTCTCAATTTGCACAACCTCTATTCGAGTTCTCAGGTGCTTGTGCAGGTTGCGGTGAAACACCTTATATCAAAGCTATTACCCAATTGTTCGGTGACAGAATGATGGTTGCAAACGCTACTGGTTGTTCTTCAATCTATAGTGGTTCATTCCCTTCATCTCCTTACTGTACAGATAAGAATGGTCGCGGACCAGCTTGGGACAACTCTCTATTCGAAGACAACGCTGAGTTCGGTCTTGGTATGAAAGTAGGTACTGAAAGAGTACGCGAAACTGTTGCCAAACTATTCAGAGAAGGACTTGAGTGCAACTGTTGCACAGCTGAAATGAAAGTTCAATTCGAAAAATGGTTGGCTGACAGAAACAACCCTGTAACTACCAGAGAAGTAGCAGAAACTCTTGTTCCTATGGCTCAAGAATGCAACTGCGACATCTGCAAACAAATCGTTGAACTTCAAGACTACATTGGAGCACGCAGCCAATGGATCTTCGGTGGTGACGGTTGGGCATACGATATCGGATACGGTGGACTTGACCACGTATTGGCATCTGGCGAAAATGTAAATGTTCTTGTTCTTGATACAGAGGTTTACTCAAATACAGGTGGACAATCATCTAAATCAACTCCAGCCGGTGCTGTTGCCAAATTTGCAACTTCAGGTAAGAGAATCCGTAAGAAAGACCTTGGTATGATGGCTATGAGCTATGGATACGTATATGTAGCACAAGTTGCTATGGGTGCTTCTCCTGCTCAATACTTCAACGTACTTAAAGAAGCTGAAGCTTACAATGGACCTTCATTGATTATCGCTTACGCTCCTTGTATCAACCACGGTTTGAAGAACGGTATGGGTAAGAGCCAAGCAGAAGAGAAACTTGCAGTAGAATGCGGATACTGGCACTTGTACAGATTCAATCCTGCACTTGCTGAAGAAGGTAAGAATCCTTTCACTCTTGACAGCAAAGAGCCTGATTGGTCTAAGTTCCAAGACTTTATCAAAGGTGAAGTTCGTTACGCATCACTACTTAAGACCTTCCCTGAAGTAGCTCAAGAGCTATTCTCAAAAACTGAAGAATACGCAAAACTTCGCTACGAATCTTACAAGAAACTTTCTCTATAATCTGAGAAACATATAATGTCAAAGGGTCGGCTCAACGAGTCGGCCCTTTTTCTTTGCACCCTCAACATAATAAAAGGGTAAAGACATCGCTGCCTTTACCCTCTATATTATATATAGGTATATGACCGATTAAATCATACCACCGTCGCAAACGATAACCTGACCTGTCACGTATGAAGATAGCTCAGAGGCAAGGAACAAAGTTACATTTCCGATATCCTCAGGAGTACCACCTCTTCTTAGAGGAATTTTCTTGTTCCATTCTTCTCTAACCTCTTCAGATAGAGCATTGGTCATCTCGGTAATGATGAAACCGGGAGCGATCGCATTGGCACGGATACCACGAGAACCCATCTCACGAGCGATACTCTTTGTCAAACCGATCATACCTGCTTTTGAAGCAGAATAGTTACATTGACCGGCATTACCATTTACACCCACGATAGATGAAATGTTAATGATGCTGCCACCTCTTTGGCGAGCCATAATAGGAACCAGTGCGTGAGTAAAGTTAAATGCAGATTTAAGGTTCACATTGATAACCATATCCCATTGTTGTTCAGACATTCTCATCATAAGACCATCACGAGTGATACCTGCATTGTTGACCAATACGTCGATATGACCGAAGTCCTTGTGAATTTGTTCTACTGTATCGTGAGTTTGTTGGAAATCAGCAGCGTTTGAAGCATAACCTCTACAAGTCACACCCAAAGCTGAAATTTCTTCAACTGTCTTATTGAAATTTTCGTCAGCATTCAAATCGGTAAATGCAATGTCAGCACCTGCCTGAGCAAGTTTCATAGCGATAGCTTTGCCGATACCACGGGCAGCACCGGTAACCAAAGCCACTTTTCCTTTTAATAATTCCATTATTTTCGTTTTTATTTATTGTCCAAAATAGCGAATGATAGAGTTGCCTCTACACACAATTTACCATTAACTTTTGCCTGAGCATCGATAAAGAACAACATCGCTCTGTGGCTGGTAATATGACCTGTAACCTCAATAGTATCACCAGGATAAACAGGACGTTTGAAACGAGTCTTGTCAATTCCTGTAAAATAAGGGGTTTTGCCTTGAAGATATTCCTTTACCAAAAGAGAACAAGATTGTCCCATAATTTCGCAAAGGATAACTCCGGGAACTACCGGATTTCCGGGATAGTGTCCTTGAAGGAAGAATTCATCTCCACGAACGTGATATTTACCTACTACAGTACCATCTTCATTGAAAACCATCTCATCGACAAGCAACATTGGCTCTCTGTGAGGTAAAAACTGTTTAATTTCTTCTCTATTCATTTTATTTAGGTTTTAATATTTATGTTTCGATTAGAATTTTCTTAGAGCTACAACTGCATTGTGACCGCCAAAACCAAGTGACGACGACAAGGCAATGGTAATATCAGCCTTACGAGCCTGATTTGGAGCATAGTCTAGATCACATTCAGGATCGGGTTGCTCATATCCTATGGTAGGAGGAACGACACCCTCTTTCAAAGCCATTGCTGCAGCAACGATTTCAATACCACCGGCTGCACCTAGCGCGTGACCTGTCATTGATTTGATAGAACAAATGATTGCTTTCTTGGCATTCTCCTCTCCCAAAGCTAGTTTGATAGCTGCAGTTTCAGATTTGTCATTCAAAGGAGTACCTGTTCCGTGAGCATTGATATGCAACAGGTCAGACTCATTATAGTTTGCCTCTTTCAACGCCTGAATGTATGCACCCGCCTGGGTTGTACCGTCCTGACGCGGTGCAGTATAGTGATAAGCATCACAGGTATTGCCATAACCACAAACCTCAGCAATGATGTTTGCACCTCTCTTAACAGCTCTTTCATACTCTTCCAAAACTACCACTCCGGCACCTTCTGCAATAACAAAACCTTGTCTTCTTGCATCAAAAGGCAAAGATGCTTGTTTTGGATCTTCTGCAGGAGATAGAGCCTTACTGTTGGCAAAGCCCCCAATAGCCAAAGGATTTACAGCTGCCTCCGCACCTCCGGCGATAATAGCATCAGCATATCCGTGTTTGATGGCACGATAAGCCTCTCCAATCGAGTGAGTACCTGTTGCACAAGCTGTCACAACCGGAAGACATACACCTTTTGCATTATGTGCGATAGCCACATTTCCTGCTCCGATATTTGCAATCATTGTAGGGATGAAAAGTGGAGAAATCCACTGAGGTCCCTCGGTAATCATTTTGCTGGTCTCATTTACGAAAGAATGCATTCCACCGATACCGGATCCGATATATACGCCCAAACGCTCAGGGGCAATATGATTTGGATCGTCAGATGGTTCGTCGGTAGACTTCAGACCACTTTGTGCCATTGCCTGAGATGCAGCAGCCAAAGCATACAGACAGAACTTATCGTGTTTCCTTGCTGCTTTCGCATCGATACCGTATTCCTTGGGATTAAAATCCTTAACCTCTCCGGCAATTTTAACACTCAGATTATCGGTAGGTATTGATTTGATGAAATCGATACCACATACACCATTAATTATATTGTTCCAAAATGTTTCAACATTATTTCCAACAGGAGTCACAACTCCGGTTCCTGTTATTACAACTCTTCTATTTTCCATAAAAATTTTATTTAGACCAACGCAATATACAAGCGCCGGTAGTAAATCCTGCACCAAAAGCACTCATAAGCAACATATCACCTGTTTTCAACTTTCCTGATCTGTTGAGTTCATCCAACAGAATAGGAATTGTTGCAGACGAAGTATTGCCATATCTGTCAACATTGATAGGAAATTTGGACTTGTCCTGTTTGGCAAAATGTCTGATTGCATCGATAATCCTGATATTTGCCTGATGCAAAACAAACATATCGATATCTTCAGGAGAAAGTCCTGCCATTTTCAATACCTTATCTATATCATCAATTGATGAAGAAACTGCAAGTTTGAATACATCCTGTCCCACCATCACCAAAGGTCCGTCGTGTTCTTCCTTTTCAACGAATGGGGTTGGCATCATTCTACGCTGCTGCCATAGAGGTTCTACCTTTGAGACAGTGTTCAGTCTTATAGATTTGAGGTCATCACCTTTAGTCACAACCACTGCACCGGCTCCATCACCAAACAAGATACATTGTGAACGGTCATTCCAGTCTACCATTCTTGCAGGCTCCTCAGCACATACTATCAGGATATTTCTCAAATCCTTGGTAGCGAGGAACGATTCAGCTATATCTAAAGCATATACAAAACCTGTACAAGCGCAATTTATATCAAAACAAGGGCATTTCATTCCCAACTTGCCTTGAATAATACAACTTAAAGAAGGGGTAGCATACTCATTGGATGTATTGGACAATATCAAGAAATCTATCTCCTCTGGAGTGACTCCGGCGTTTTCCATAGCATTTCTGGCTGATTCAACTGCTAAATCTACCAGAGATTCGTTTGTTATTAGTCTCCTTTCCTTTATCCCTGTTCTGGCAACGATCCACTCATCACTGGTATCAAGGAAATTCTCTAACATTTTATTGGTCACCACCAATGACGGGTGGGCTCTTCCTGTTCCAATAATTTTCATCTTTTACTTTTAGCTTTTCTTAAAACAAAATTCTAAAGTATCTATTTTCGGTTGAAAAACCAAATATTTAGTACAATAAAAAGCAAGAAAAGGACTTTTGCAAAATAAAAAAATATTCACAAAGAAGAGCAAATTACGAAAACTTTTATAGCTAAACAACTGACCGTCAGACATCTGCAATATAAGATAAAAAAACCGCCCATCCTTTATTTACAAGGAGAGGCGGTCTCTTACAATTTTAGCGAAAAATGGTGAATTTATCCTATTTTTTCGTTAACTTTTGCGATAATTTCCTGCTCGAGAGCGACTGCTTTATCTGCAATAATTGTTGCTTCTTGAATCAAACTTTCTGCCAATTCACGATCTTTAAGACCTGCTGCATTGATCTTCACATTCAAGAATGCACCTAGAACGGCACTGCGCGCAGCCAAAGCACCTACACCTGCATCAGATACAGAGTTAGGGTTACCCTCAACTGCCATTGCATCTACAAGTTCAAATGTCTTGAATGCAGCCTTCATTGTACGAAGAGGAACTTCTGTTGCATATAGAGTTGCAGCCTGGATAGCAGCTGTACGTGCTTTCTTCTCTTCATCTGTTTTCTTGGGAAGAGAGAATGAATCCATAATTTTGTTGAAAGCGGCTGTATCTTCATCTACCAAGTGAAGCAGTTCATACATAAGGTTTTGACCTTTTTCTGCCCAAGCTGAGAATTCAGGACATCTGCCGTCCCAACCTTGTTTGTGAGATGAAAGGTTTGCAACCATTGCACCCAATGCTGCAGCCAAAGCGCCCATATAAGCAGAAATTGAACCACCACCGGGAGCTGGAGACTCTCTTGAGGTCTCTTCAGCAAAACCTTTGCAAGTCAAATCGATAAGTTTCGCAGACTTGTCCATATCTTCAAGGATATATTCAATCACTTTCTCACGAGGGTTGAAAGGTTTCAAGTCATCCAAGCCCATTGATTTGACAGCGATATTGATAATATCTCCTTCAGGGATACCTGCTGAACGATTTTGTTTTGCCAAATAGTGTTTACCTGCATCGATAAGAACTCTCTTAGGGATAAGTCCTACGATTTCCGAACCGGTAACTCTGATTCCGCGAGCAAACGCTTTTTGATTAACCTCGTCAAATGCAACGTGAACAGGAGTTTCATTGATATTGGTTACGTTCATTGATACTTGAGCGATACCATATTCTTCGATGAACCAACCGATTGCTTTACAGCCTTTCAATGTTCCGGGAATCCATACTACATTTCCGTTTTCATCTTTTACTACAGGACCTGTGATAGGGTCACCTTCTCTCTTCTTACGGCCTTTCTCTCTAACGTCGAAAGCAACTGAGTTAGCTCTTCTGGTAGAAGTAGTGTTAAGGTTGTAGTTGATAGCCACCAAGAAATCGCGTGCACCTACTGCTGTTGCACCTGTTCCGGCAACGAAATCATTGAATTCACAAGGACCGAAGTCAGGTTTTACACCATCCTCATTGAATCTCTTGCGAAGAGCCTCATATTCACCCTGACGGCAAACTGCCAAGTTCTTTCTTTCAGGAGTGAAAGCGGCACTTTCATAACAGAATACAGGGATTTGAAGTTCTTCTCCGATTTTCTTTGCAAGGGTACGAGCATACTCTACACACTCTTCCATTGTTACACCTGAAATTGGGATCAAAGGACAAACGTCGGTAGCACCCATACGAGGGTGTTCTCCGTGATGACCTCTCATATCAATCAGCTCAGAAGCCTTTTTAACTGCACGGAATGCAGCTTCAATAACTTGTTCAGGCTCACCTACGAATGTCACAACGGTACGGTTAGTTGCAGCACCCGGATCGACATCAAGAAGTTTTACACCTTCTACACTTTCTGCAGCATCAGTGATTTGTTTGATGATGCTCATATCGCGTCCCTCACTGAAATTGGGAACACATTCAATTAATTTTCTACTCATTTTATTTATTGTTATTAACTATCATTGTAATATCTGCATCAATACTGCCCCTTAACTTTTGCTCATCCAACTCAAAATAGTGAATAGGATATAGATACTTGGGCTTGATATTGTTGGCAAGAGCGATAAACTCCTCATCAGTCATAGTATAAGGAAGATTCTTTGGAAGGAATGCCACATCTATATCTTTAAGGGCTTCCATCTCCGGAATTGGCTCGGTATCTCCGGCAATATAGAGTTTGAATCCATTGAAATCGAGAATATAACCATTTCCAACACCCTTAGGATGGAAATGATTGCCTTCCTCATTTCGGCGGTTTATATTATAAGAAGGTACTGCAGAAATAGAAATTCCTTCATAAGAAGTACCCTCTCCATTTCTCAAAACAGTATATCTTCCGTCTACCTGAGGAACATCAGAAGCTACCACCAATCTGGTATTCTCTGTTACAATCTCATCAAGGGCCTTTACATCATAGTGATCATAGTGATTATGTGTCACCAACACTAAGTCAGCTGCAGGAAATCCCTTGTAATCAACCACCTCACTATATGGGTCGGAATAGATGTTCTTTCCGTTCCACTCTATCAGCAAAGAGGCGTGTCCGAATACTTTGATTTTAATCTCACCTAATGGTGTTTTGTAACTATCCATATATTTCTCCATTTAAAATAATTGTATCAATCAATGAGGACGAGAATGAGTATGGCAAGAACTCATACGAAGGAATCTCCTTGGTAATAAACAGATTCGCTTTCTTGCCAACGGTTATCGAACCGAACTTTTCTCCCAATCCCATAGCAAATGCACCATTGATGGTTACACCGTTAATTGCCTCTTCAGGAGTCATCTTCATCTTCAGAAGGGCCAAAGCCATCATATATTTCATATCTCCGGAAGGACACGAACCGGGATTATAATTGGAAGCAATAGCCACCTTTACCCCTTTGGAAATCATAGCCCTCGCATTTGGATAATCCATATTCAAGAAGAATGTCGCTCCGGGCAACAATGTTGCAATAGTATTGCTTGCTGCAAGAAGTTCATACTCCTGCTCCCCTGTAAACTCAAGATGGTCCACAGAGATAGCATCATATTTGACACCCACCTGAACACCCCCTGAGAAACTCATCTGATTGGCGTGAACTGTAGGACGCAATCCATATTTGATACCTTGTTCAAAAATTCTCTCAGCATCCTCAACGCTGAAAAATCCCTCTTCGCAGAAAATATCGACATATTCAGCCAATCCCTCAGCTGCCACTGCCGGAATCATCTCATTTACAATCTCGTCAACATATCCGGTGCGGTTATCCTTATATCTTGCAGGAACTGCGTGAGCACCCAAAAGAGTGGTTTTCACAGTCAGAGGAGTATTCTCTCCAACCCTTTTGGCCACTCTGAGCATCTTCATTTCATCTTCGACACTCAAGCCGTAGCCACTTTTAATCTCCACTGCACCGGTACCCATCGATATAATCTCCTGAGCTCTGACCAAGGTTTGCTCAAGCAAAGAATCCTCAGAAGTATTGTGCAAAAGAGCCACCGAATTCAAAATTCCACCACCTCTACGGGCAATCTCCTGATATGAAAGGCCTCTGAGTTTGTCAGAGAATTCCATTTCACGGCTGCCTGCATACACAAGATGGGTATGCGAGTCGCAATATAAAGGGAAAACCATTTTGCCTGTCGCATCGATGATTTTGTCGATACTCTGCTCAATTGCAGACAACTGTCCCTGCTCCAGCTCAGACATCTCGCCAAAATCGATTATCTCATCACCATCGGTAATCAGATAACCCTCCTCAATACAAGGCAATATCCCCAACTGCTCTCCTGTCAGAGCAGCCGGGGTATTTTCTCTTACATTAATGAGTTTCTTTATATTTTTTATAAAAATTCTCATCTGCTGTATTTTAGATGTTATAGTTCACAATAAAGTCTTTAGATGCAGCCATATGAGTGTACATCACCTGGTCTTCTGCAATGAAAGGAACTACTTTACGATACTCAGCATAGAACTCTTCCAAAACTGCCGAACTCTTCAAAGGACGACGGAATTCAAAAGCCTGAGCGCCGTTAAGAATTTCAATACCAAGAACTTTCTCTACATTTTCCACTACGCGGACACATTTGGTTGCAGCATTTGCACCCATACTTACGTGGTCCTCCTGACCTTGAGATGAGTCAATTGTATCTACCACACAAGGGGTACATAGTTGTTTGTTCTGGCTCACGATAGAAGCCTGAGCATATTGAGGAATCATAAATCCTGAGTTAAGGCCGGAGTGAGCCACAAGGAATGAAGGAAGACCTCTCTTACCTGAAATCAACTGATATGTTCTTCTTTCTGAAATAGAACCAAGTTCTGCAACAGCCAATGCCAAGAAATCCAAAGTGATAGATAGAGGCTGACCGTGGAAGTTACCTGCTGAAACCACCAAGTCTTCATCAGGGAGAATGGTAGGATTATCGGTAGCACTGTTTACCTCTGTCATAAACACACTCTCAACGTATGCGATAGCATCTTTTGAAGCTCCGTGAACCTGAGGAACGCAACGGAATGAATAAGGGTCCTGAACATCTTTGTCAGTTCTCTCAATCATCTCGCTACCCTCAAGATATGAACGCATTACGCGTGCTGTCTCGATTTGTCCGTTGTGAGGACGAACTGCGTGAACACCGTGAGTAAAAGGTTCTTTACGACCATTGAATGCTTCCAATGACAATGCAGCCACTTTGTCAGCAATAGCAGAAATTCTCTTTGATCTGTACAATGACCAGATAGCGTGTGCCAACATAAATTGGGTTCCGTTCAATAGAGCCAAACCCTCTTTTGAAGCAAGAGTCAAAGGTTCCCAACCAAATTTTTTATTGATTTCCTCTGCAGGATAACGATTTCCTTTATAATTGACTTCACCAAGACCGATTAAAGGCAAACACATATTTGCCAATGGCGCCAAGTCTCCTGAAGCACCCAAAGAGCCTTGCTGATAAACAACAGGATAAACACCTTCGTTGTAGAAATCTACAAGTCTCTGAACAGTTTCAAGACGTACTCCCGAGTATCCGTATGCCAAAGATTTGACTTTAAGAGCAATCATAAGTCTTACGATTTCCTCTCTTACCTCTTCACCCATACCACAGGCGTGAGACATCACAAGGTTCTTCTGTAGTTGTGAAAGATTCTCTTTATCGACTGAGACATTACACAAAGATCCGAAACCGGTAGTCACACCGTAGATTGGAACTTTCTGATTCTCCATTCGTTTGTCGAGATATTCTCTACATTTTACGATTCTCTTTTTGGATTCTTCTCCTAAAACCAATTTTGATTCAGGGTTGAACAATACAGCTACATCCTCGAATGAGTGCTGAAGTACATCGATATTAAACTGCAACATATATTAGATATTAAATAACGGTTATTCTTATATCTTACAAAGATAACAAAGTTCCGTTATTTTTTTATCCAAATCAAAGGCTTTCTTTTATCAATCTCTCTCATAACATTACGCATATAGCCCGGGAAATATATCTGGGTTTGCTTAAACCTCGGGAAATTTCTCGCCGGGATCACCTTTTCACGAAGAGATCTGCGCAGTTTTTTGTCTGTTATATCAAATCTTGAATTGAATTTTTCCTCTATTCTCCAATTGAAATCCTTCAGATATTTTTGTTCCTCTGTAAGATCATACACAGGGAAAGCATCACTCTTTATCCCCTCATAATATCTCATTCTCTCCACTGCTCCATCTTTGAGAACCGCAGTCATCATACGGCACTCCTTCTGGTTCATTGTAGTGATTACACTGTCTTCAGCAATATAAACCAGCATACTTGCCCCTCCGATTGCATCAAAACGGTACAGGTCACTATCATTGAAATAGCCAATCATCTCAGGAGACTTGATCTGATGATAATAACCTCCTTTTTCTTCCTCTGTGACCACAAATGCTTTGGAGAGCATATACCCCTTCTTCATCTGCCCGTCTTTGATGACAAACTGCATACTGTCTGCTGTTATCTGATTTACTGCATCATACCAAATCACAGGATCTGTAAAAAGCCTTGCAATGGAATCTATTGAACAATAAAGCAACGAGTCGCACTTTATCTGAATATCTTTCTTATATATCTTGACATTGTTGAATGCCTCCACAAAAGTAACAAGAGTAGTATCGAGCGGCTCCTGCTCTACCGCGAGAGAATCTGCGACAGCAAGAGAATCAACCCTGCTCAAAGAATCAATTCTGCCCAACGAATCTACTCCCGACAATGAATCGACACGCGGCAAAGACTCTCTCCTGCTCAAAGTATCACTACTTGCAGAAAGTTGCGGTGCCCTCAAAGAATCAATCTCTGCAGAAGTTCTTTCCCTTCTTTGAGTATCGTCACGTCTTAAAGAATCGACCTGAAGCGGTCTTTCAGAGGCGACACTGTCGGATCTGAAAGTCTCTGCATCTCTTGAAGTCGCAAGTGAATCTGCACCCATCTGCTCCGACTCCGTTCCGGTAGTGGGGATAGAATCGGACGCCGAAAGAGAATCTGCACTCGGTTGAGCCGCCTGCTGTGGTGGAGCGGGAGGTCGTTTGCTTTCCAATGGATCGACCTGAGCAGATTTATATCTTTGCTGTGCGTGGACTACAGCAGCACTGTCCACCTCATACATCCTTTGCTGGAAATATTTGAATTGGTCTGCAGCAATGAAAACCGAATCGACTCCGCCCCCCTCCTGCTCCTGAAGTGTAATGATTACAGGATCCTGATACACCTCCGCCCGACGAGGTTCATTCCAGAAATCGAGTTTGCCACCGAGAACAATCGAATTGTTTACGGTATCCACAATCTCCACCCTCCTTTCCATTCGGGTATATTCCTGATTCCTGTCGTAGAACAAGGTCTCTGACCAACCCTCATTTTCATCAGAAATGATATGGACATTCCTGTCAAAATAAAATGTCTCATTATTTCTGTTATACCATCCGCCACCGGAAGTGATACCATATTTGTCATACCATCCGTTGGTCTTGCCACTAAACTCGATGACGTCCTTTTCAGAATAATATTTCAAACTGTCGGTCTTGAAGAAAAGAGAATCGGAGAACATCTCCACCTGATCCTTGAAGACAAACAAATCGAGCTTGGCATAATAATCACCGATGATACTCTCTATCAGAGAACCATCTTTATCCATCATCGCCCCACCTTTCTGAAAGTGAGCAATACTGTCTTTTGTATTATAGTCCAAATGCTTTGTTCTAAGCATATTGCTATCCTTATCGACCAATTGTACCACGTGTCCTCTAAACTTGGCCAAATCTTCATTTATCAGATATTTCAGACTGTCTCCGGTAAGAATAGTCTTTTCCTGAATAATCTGAACATTGCCTACTGCATCTATCACTCCCGAATCTACATTCCACAAAGCATTGTCACACTTCAGATATGTATTGTTGTGCAAGAACAGGGCATTTCCCTCCACCTTTCTGAAACTCTGTCCATCAATTTGCAACAGACGAGCCTTGTCGGCGGAAATCAGACGTACCAGACTATCCCTCTCCTCATTCTGAGCAAAGAGAGAAATTGAAAAAAGTATTAAAATTATATGTAGAATTAACCTCTTCATTATTTAACCCAACCATCCCTCTCAAAGTCACACTTATTGAACAGGGGATCAATTACAATATAAGTAACCCTTTGCTTATCTCTGATGAAATTCTCAATAGCATTCATCACCTGCTGGTTCTTGGCTATCTCCAGCAACACATTGAAGTCTCCCTCATATGTAGCTGTATGAGAAGGGACAACCTCTTCCAATCTGACAATTTTGTAAATAAGATTACCACTTCTTCCCTCATTGTCAGTCGATTCAAATGGTTGAGAAATCTCTCCGGGTTTAAGGTTTTTCAACACAGCATAATCGGCTGGCTTCAGCTGGTCAATTTCAAAAAGAGGGGAACCGGTCTGAGGATCTGCCACCACACCGCCATTTGTCTTTGACTGAGCATCCTGAGAGTGAATTTGTGCCACTTGCTCAAATGTGACAGTATCTGCCACAAGTTGCAATCTGAGTTGCTCAAGTTCCGCAAAAACAGAATCTCTGTCTTTAGTAGAGTATTCAGGTTTCAGCAAGATATGCCTTGCATTGAACATATCCCCTTCCCTTTTGATCAATTGTATAAGGTGATATCCGTCAGGGGTCACGACAATAGGAGAAACCTGTCCCTCTTTCAAAGCCATAGCAGCATCACTGAAAGCGGGCCAATAGAGTGATTTTGAAGCCATACCCAACTCTCCTCCGCGCATAGCACTCGGACAGTCCGAATAAAGGGTTGCCAACAGATTGAACTTTTCTCCATTGAGGATTCTCTCTCTGAATTCCAATAGTTTTTCTCTGGCTTCCATTTCAGCCTTTTTCACATCAGGATACATTACCACCTGACTGTAACGGTACTGCACTGGAATCATAGGGAGGCTGTCTTTTGAAGTTCTGTTATAGAAATCCTTAACCTGACGGGGAGTCATCTCGGGAACTGATCCGGTAACTTGTCTTTGCATATCCTGCACCAATGATTGCTCGAGGAACATCTCCCTCCATTGCTGTTCAAGTCGGCTGATAGACATTCCAAAATACTCCTCAACTTGTTTTTCTCCTCCAAGTTTTGAAAGAATATTTGCCATTCTGTCCTGCAAAGCGGCATTGACATTATCGGGATTGACAGTCAAACTGTCCAACATCGCCTGAGTATAGAACAGTTTGGAAATCATCATATTCTCCAACACTTCGCAACGGAGGTTCCTGTCGGAAATATAGCCGTTGAACTGCATCATCTGCGCCTCAGACTCCACCTGCGACAACAAAATGACACTATTTCCAACCACAGCCACTGTCTTGTCTATAACACCTTCATACTTTTGTGCCATTGCTCCAAAGGCAACAGCCAAAGCCACCAATACGGCAGATATTTTTCTAAACAACATACCTAAAATCAATATATAATCAACTTATCTGAACTAATGGCATCATTAAGCAGATTTCGTTCCAAACTCAGAATAAGTTCCTGTTTTCTCCTATTTATAATGATATCTTTTATCTTCTCCTGACTGTACTCGAAAGGCGCTATTTCACCCTCGGGTATCATATCCGCTATAGAAACAAGGTAAGTATACCCATCTTCACTCCTGTCTATGAATGACTTATTCCCCAGCAGCGCTTCACAGGTCTGCAAATCTGTAGAAATCTTCTGGGCAATCACACCCATCTCTATCCACTCCGAATAAGAATGGAAATAATCGGCAGATGAGTAACAAAGTTGCTCCAATTTTGCCAGATCGTCCTCTTTTGAAGAGCGATAGAGTGATTTTATCTGAGAAAGATATGGGGAATTGTCGGCTATCTTTATAACTGTAGCCTTCACCAATGGGGTAGTTACAATGAAAGACTTTTCATTGCTTTCGTAGAACTCCTGATACTGCTGTTCAGAAACAGTGGTATCGAGTCGTTGTTCGACATACTGCTTTTCGTACCTGAAGACCAGGAGTTGCTGACGAAACTCCTCCAACTGCTTCTCGACATCCTTGTCAGCTTTGGGCAGCTGGGTTTGAGCCATATCGAGCAAAAGGTTATCCTTTGCCCAGGAATGGATATATTGAGTTACAATCCGAACACTGTCTTCAGGAGAAAAACCAGTAATTTTCAATTTTTCGATATCCTCTTTGTAAAGTATGTGTGTACCGACCCTCGCCACTACCTCGCCATTGAATATTCTATCATACAAACGGCAGGAAGAGAACAGTATCACAAACAATATCAGGATACCAAAACGCTTCATTCAGTATTTTATCTACTGTAGTTAGGTGCTTCACGAGTAATGGTCACATCGTGAGGGTGACTTTCGATCACACCTGCAGCAGTTACCCTTACAAATCTTGCATTCTTCAGTTGGTCCAAATCGTGAGCGCCACAATAACCCATACCGGCACGAAGACCACCCACCAATTGGTAGATAACCTCTGACAATGTACCTTTATAAGGAACTTGTGCTACGATACCTTCCGGTACAAGTTTCTTGATATCTTCTTCCATATCCTGGAAATAACGGTCTTTTGAACCAAGTTGCATTGCTTCCAAAGAACCCATTCCACGATAAGATTTGAATTTTCTTCCGTTAAGAATAATTGTTTCTCCTGGAGACTCTTCAACACCTGCGAACAATGAGCCCGCCATCACGGTATTTGCACCGGCAGCCAATGCTTTGACAATGTCACCTGAATATCTGATACCACCATCAGCAATGATTGGAATACCTGTTCCTTTCAAAGCTTGAGCAGCCATCATAATTGCAGAAAGTTGTGGAACACCCACACCTGCGATAACGCGTGTTGTACAGATAGAACCGGGTCCGATACCTACTTTCACAGCATCAACACCACTTTCCATCAAAGCTTTTGCAGCCTCAGCAGTAGCGATATTTCCGGCTACGATTTGCAAATCGGGGAATTTCTCACGAACCTTACGGATAGTTTGAAGTACGAACTCAGAGTGACCGTGAGCTGTATCAAGAACGATAGCATCAGGCTCAACTGAAGTAAGCATTTCAACTTTTTGAATAGTTTCTGAATTGATACCAAGAGCAGCAGCAACCATCAATCTGCCTTTTGAGTCTTTGCTGGCAGTAGGGTTGTGCTTGATCTTCATAATATCCTTGTAGGTGATAAGACCGGTCAATTTACCTTCTTTGTCCACTACAAGAAGTTTCTCTATTTTATGTCTTCTAAGAAGTTCTGTAGCCTCTTTAAGGTTAGCGCCGTCTGTAGTTGTCACAAGGTTTTCTTTGGTCATTACCAATGAGATAGGAGTCTTCACATTATCGATAAAGCGCAAATCTCTGTTAGTAACAATACCTCTCAAATATCCTCTTTCATCCACTACAGGAATACCACCGATACGATTTTCTTTCATAAGAGCAAGAGCATCACCTACAGTCGCTGTTTCCTTAATGGTAACAGGATCGTAAATCATACCGTTTTCAGCTCTCTTAACTCTTCTGACGTGTTCCATTTGGGCTTCGATACCCATATTTTTATGAATCACACCGATACCTCCTTCACGAGCAATGGCGATAGCCAACTGCGCTTCGGTAACTGTATCCATAGCCGCAGAAACAAGAGGCGTATGCAGAGTTATTTCACGAGTAAACTTTGTAGTAATATTTACATCACGAGGTAAAACATCAGAATGAGCAGGTACCAAGAGGACATCATCAAATGTTAAGCCCTCTGAAATAGGAGAATTAGTCAGAATATCCATATTTAAAGTATATTTATTCCGACAAATATAAATATAAATTTCAAATAATTGTCAATATTTCTACTCCAGCAACCTTCCTTGCCAGGTATCCAACTCTTCAAGACGCTTTTCAAGCAGTCTGACAAGTTCCACATTTCTGATCAGCCCCCAGGGAATTGTATTGAGAAAACGGGGTGGAACCTCCCCTGCAAAGCGTTCAATAAAGATATCGGGGCGAAGTCTTTCCAGAAAAGCTACAAAGAAATCGAGATACTCCTCCAGAGTAAAAGTTACAAAATCTTCCCTCTTTTGGGCAAATTCCTCTTCCATTGCAGTGCCACGAACTATCTGCAACTGATGAAACTTGACTGAATGCAAAGGGAGAGTATTTATAATTGCCGCTGAATCAATCATCTGCTGCACACTCTCTCCAGGCAGCCCAAAAATAAAATGGGCACCGGTCTTTATTCCCCTTTGCGCAGTCATTTCCAACGCCTTACGAGCAGTCTCAAAATCGTGTCCACGATTGATTCTTCTGAGTGTCTCATCATAGCAGGACTCAATACCATACTCCACGATTACAATATGTTCCTTTGCCAATTCTGCAAGATAATCGAGTTTGTACTCATCCACACAGTCAGGTCTTGTGCCAATGACAATTCCTGCCACCTGAGGATGGGACAACGCCTCCTGATAAAGAGTCTTTAGCCTCTCCAATGGAGCATAGGTATTGGAATAGGGTTGAAAATAGGCGAGGAATTTCTCCGCATTGCGATAGCGCACCTTATGAAACTTGATACCCTCGTCTATTTGTGTGAGAATAGGGATATTTGGGGTGCTGTAACCCGGATGGAATGCACTGTTATCACAATAAGTACATCCTCCTGTCGAAACAGAACCATCTCTGTTAGGGCAAGTAAAGCCCCCGTCAACGACCACCTTCTGGAGTCGCTGACCATAGACTTTCTTAAAATACCCTACGTATGAATTATATCGCTGTCTTGTTGTTGTCACACCCTTACCTTGATTACAGCCTTCTTAACAGCATCTCCGCCAAGCATAGGAGCGTGAGCATCTTGAGGGAAACAAATGATGAAATTACTCTCAGAATAGTTTACAAACACCTCGGGAGACTCCTTCAGATAAGCAACATCTTTCTGTTCATTGTACTCGACACCCACTCCCGAGCATTTTGCTCTGTCGGTAAATCCCATAGTCTCCACGCCACTAAGTACCACGTGAATGTCTATAAAAGAGTCGTGCACCTCCAATGCAGGAAGCTCAGAAAGTTCTTTTTCCGGATAAGAAGTGATTGTACACCAGATATTTCCTTCTTCAATTATATGATTACCCTCCTCGAGAGCATTAAGATTATTTTTCTGTAGAAAATCATACACTTTGTCAAAACTCTTGTGCAAAGTGATATACTTCTCAAAACTTTTAAGTGAATCTACTATCATCGTCTTAAATATTTATTTCGTTTTTTTGCAACCACTGTCGGAAGCATCACAAAGATTTCCAACACAAATATAGGATAACAAGCAATATTGAATTGCTGAGGAATAAACACTCCCCCTATCAAACATACCAGAACACAAAGAATCAGGATGTTAATCACAATATTCTTGAACTTTCCACTTTTGAGCAAAGGCAAAACCAAGAACAAAGGGTTCAGCCACAACAAATTCCAATTCGCCTTGGTCCAGATATGATTTGTTCCTGCCCACATAAACAGCAGCAGCAACCCCGCAATACCGAATATCACATAAAGGATATTTGAGAATATCGAATGGAACTTCTGTTTGTCCTTTACCAGACTTACTGCCACCGAATAGCCCACCAACAGTAATACAAATAGAGCCAACGGACTGAACAGATACTTTTTCAAAACACCCATTAAAGTCTCTTCCGATTCTTTTTGTGCAAGAAGCTCTGCCGGTTCCTTGAGCAAAGGCTCGCCGGTGGAAGCAATCTTATACTGCGCTAAATTTTTCTCCAATAAAAATGGCAGAAACATCTCCTGCTGGAAAGTAATCTCGTTGTCAACCCTCGCTCCGAGAATCAAATCTGTTCCAAATTTCAACCACGCTTTCTCACTTATCAACTCTGCCAAACGGTCCCTGTAAGTCAGTTCAGTGGGATAATCTCCATAAACAAAATCCTCGGTATTGAAAATGTCCCTGATTCTGGTAGCACAATTATCTAACAGAAAATCATACAGATACTCCCTGTTCTCAGGCTGGGCATTGTGCCTCAGAAAAGCATAAAGCTTCCTCTTTTGACTCGGGTCAAGATTAAACTCCCGCTCTACAATTCCCCTTCCCGCTTTGGTATAACTTCTGACAAAACGCTCAAAATCACTCACCGAAAGGAGATAATTCAAATCCCCATTGAGAAATTTGAGTATAAAACCGGGCTCATAGAAATTGTAAGTGCCGTAATTGAAGACAATATCCTTTTTCTGTACAGAATCCACTACTCTGATGGCAGAATGGCCAAAAGCAGCAGCCACATCTTCACTCCCTTCGGAACAAGTCAGCAATGAGATTCGAAGATGAGATCCGAGCACCACTCTTTTCTCTCCTGCCGACATATTCAAGAGAGAAAAAGAGATCAAAGCCAATATAACTATAGCAATCTTCTTCATAGATACCGACAAAAGTACGAAAAACTTGCCAAAAAAACATCAGGAGATAACTTTCTTCAAAGCTACCTCCTGACTTCAATATAAATCAACCCAAAGATGATTAGTTTTTCTTAGAAACCACTTCGCTTAGTTTGTCATACAAAGCATCAAGGGCACTTAGAAGTGTATCCATCACATTGCGATAATATGCTCTTCTTTCTCCATCAGGATGATTGATTTTGCAAAGAGTCTCTTCCTGAAGTTCCAAAGCTTCGTTTGTAAGACCGATTACTTTGCCTGTTTTATCATCATCTTCTACGAAAGTTAGACTGATTAGTGCATCTGAAATAAATTCGTCGATTAAATAATTGACGTCTTTTTTAATTACTCTTAGGTTCATAATATATAAATTATATAAAGTTTATATTCGTTAAAAATACCAAGGATGATTTGCAACAGTCACAATATCTTTATCCTTGTCCTGATATCCCAACATCCTCGCTGCCCCTACCACAGGTTTGCTGGTATAAGAGTCGTCACGAGAGGGCAAAAGTGAATTTCTTCTGACCAGCAGCGACGAGTGAACAATCTCTCCATCAGCAATATATAATCCCACGTGGGTAACCTTCGCAGGCTTTTGGGCAGTAGCAGGAGTTCCAAAGAAAACCAAATCTGCCATTCTGAGATTCTTTACAACATCACTGTAATCCAATGCCTCTCCGGTATGAATCTGCTCTCTGGCATCCCTCAGCAAAATGATACCGTTCATAAAATAAGAGAACTTCACCAATCCGCTGCAGTCAAATCCTTTTGGGGATAATCCGCCCCAAAGATAAGGAAATCCTACAAATTTAAGAGCCACATTGATAATATTTTCTTCAGAAGGGACTCTCGAAGCGACCCATTCTGAAAAATCGGCAACCGATCCTTTTGTCACATAACCCTCTCTGCCATCGGGGAAAAGGACACTTACAAAACCGTCAGAACACTCTCCTTTACCCTTCTCCAAAATATTTCCCATAACACAATCTCCGATAACAGCAGAAGCGGCATCAGCCTTATCATACACAGTGATAAAATACTCTGTCACAATCCATCGTTGCGAAGACTTCCACTGAGCGAATCTCTCACCGGACATCGGAGTCACATTCTTTTCAGTAGTCCACCCCTGATATCCCTCGGGGGTCACTATCTTATACCAATATCCTGTATGATCGATAATTTCCACAGGAGTTCCAAGTGTAGCCTGAGAGATAGTCTCCTTACTGTAACCTGCAGCAGTCTTCATATCTGTAACAGACACATTCACAACCCCTTTCTGCTGAGCAACTGCCACAAATGCACAAAACAGGAACAATATGGATAAAAACAACTGTCTCATAAAATTCATTTTATTTTCAAAGATAACAAATTTAGTGCTACGAAAAAAGATGGCAACTCCAATTATATTCTGGAATTGCCATCTTAATATCAATTGTCCCTACAAATTATTGTTTTTTAGGGCGTCTGTCATCTTTGCGATCTCCACGACCTTTTTCAGGACGGTCGGTACGAGGTTTGCGTTCACGCTCAACCCATCCCTCCGGAGCAGGCATAAGAGCTCTGCGAGAAAGTCTCATCTTGCCTGATTTTGAATCGATTTCAAGAAGTTTTACATCAACTTCATCACCGATATTCAAAACATCTTCCACTTTTTCCACTTTCTTGTAGTCAAGTTCTGAGATGTGCAACAAACCTTCTTTTCCGGGAAGAATTTCAACGAAAGCACCGAACTCAAGGATTGAAACCACTTTACCGTGATAAGTTTCACCTACCTCAGGAACAGTGGTGATACCTTTGATACGAGCAAGAGCTGCATCCATTGACTCTTTGTTCTCTCCGAAGATATCGATAAGACCTTTGTCACCAGCCTCAGTAATAGTAATGGTAGTTCCGGTAGTCTTTTGGATCTCCTGAATAACTTTACCACCTGTACCGATAACTGCACCGATAAACTCTGCAGGAATAGTAATCTGGATGATACGAGGTACGTTAGGTTTGTAATCTTCACGAGGCTCGCTGATGGTTTTCATCATCTCACCCATAATGTGAGCACGACCCTCTTTTGCCTGATTCAAAGCTCTTTCAAGAACTTCGTATGGAAGACCATCTACCTTGATGTCCATTTGGGTAGCGGTGATACCATCTTTAGTACCGGTAACTTTGAAGTCCATATCTCCAAGGTGGTCCTCATCTCCCAAGATATCTGAAAGAACAGCGAATGAACCGGTCTTGGCATCAGAAATAAGACCCATTGCGATACCTGAAACTGGTTTCTTAATCTTCACACCGCAATCCATAAGTGCCAAAGTACCGGCACAAACGGTAGCCATTGAAGAAGAACCGTTAGATTCAAGAATATCAGAAACAACTCTAACTGCGTATGGATTCTCTTCTCCGATAGGAACTACAGGTTTAAGAGCTCTCCAAGCCAAGTTACCGTGTCCGATTTCTCTACGGCCGATACCTCTTTGAGGTTTTGCTTCACCTGTTGAGAAAGGAGGGAAGTTATAGTGAAGGACAAACTGTTGGGTTTCTTGAACCAATACTTCGTCCATCTCTTTCATATCCATTTTTGTACCAAGGGTAACAGTTGAAAGTGATTGGGTCTCACCACGGGTAAAGATTGCAGAACCGTGAGCACCTGGAAGATATCCCACTTCGCACCAGATAGGACGGATTTCGGTAGTCTTACGACCGTCAAGACGAAGACCCTCGTCGATAATCATACGACGCATAGCCTCTTTCTCGATAGCACCATAATAACGGCCAATCATAAATGCTTTTTCTTCTCTCTCCTCTTCAGGAATTGTCTCGATAAACTCCTCTTTTACAGCATCAAAAGCTGCAGATCTTTCGTGTTTTGCAAGACCTGATTTTGCAATAGCATAACATTTGTCATAGCAGAACTCACGAACTTGAGCACGAAGTTCCTCATCATTCTCTTCGTGGCAATACTCTCTCTTTTGAACCTTGCCAACCTCTTCCATAAGTTCGAGTTGGGCACGACATTGAATTTTGATCTCTTCGTGAGCAAACTTGATAGCATCAAGCATCTCTTTCTCAGAAACCTCATTCATTTCACCCTCTACCATCATAATATTGTCCATAGTTGCAGCAACCATCAAATCAATATCAGCTGATTTAAGAGCCTCAAAAGTAGGGTTGATTACCAACTCACCATTGATACGGGCAACCCTCACTTCAGAAATAGGGCCACCAAAAGGAATATCACTTACCGCCAAAGCAGCAGAAGCAGCCAATCCTGCATACGCATCGGGCATAGTCTGCTTATCGGCAGAAATCAAAGTAACATTTACAAAAACTTCAGCGTGGAAATCATCTGGGAACAAAGGGCGAAGCGCTCTATCTACCAAACGGGCAACCAAAATCTCTGAATCAGAGGCACGACCTTCTCTTTTCATAAAACCACCGGGATAACGTCCGGCAGCAGCAAATTTCTCTTTATATTCCACTGAAAGAGGCATAAAGTCAACATCTTCTTTAGCATCTTTCGCACAGCAAACAGTGGCCAACAACATAGTGTCGCCAACTTTAACAACAACCGAACCGTCAGCTTGTTTAGCCAATTTACCGGTTTCGATTTCAACAATTCTTCCATCACCCATTGTGATGGTCTTCTTAACTATATTCATATCCGTATAAATGTGTCAAATAAAACAAAACTATACCTTTACCAAATCCTGTGCCTCTCTTCCGCCGACTCCCTAAGAACACACAGTATCAGAGAGGATACAATAATAAAAAGAGAGGATGCTCCGAGTAAGAGCACCCTCGTTTTATTATTTACGAAGGTTCAAAGCCTTCACAATTTCTCTGTATCTCTCGATGTCTTTAGCTTTTAGATAATCCAAAAGGCGACGTCTTTTACCTACGAGTCTAAGAAGTGATCTTTGTGTACCAAAGTCTTTTTTGTTATTCTTCAAGTGCTCGGTTAGGTGAGCGATACGGTAAGAAAATAGTGCAATCTGACTCTCTGCTGAGCCGGTGTCGGTATTAGACTTTCCGTATTTCGCGAAAATCTCTTGCTTTTTCTCTGCTGCAAGATACTCTGCCATTGTTTTTAGTAATTTAAAATAGTTCTGTCCCAAAATTGGGAGTGCAAAGATATACAAATAAATTAAATATCACTATTTTTGTGAAAATTTTACACATATATTATTTCCTATCAATGAATTATGAAGAAAAAATAGAGGTGGAGGAAATCGGAACAATCACCCTCCGACGCAAGTTCAATGTATCCACCATCTCCATCAGAATAAAATCCCCAACAGAAATTATCTACACCATCCCGTTCTACGTACCGCATAGACTCGCCATAAAAACCCTGCTGGAAAACAAACAAAAAGTCCTGAACAGCATCGAAAAACTTAAACATTCAAACAAAATCACCCTTCCCACAGACCCGGCCGAACTGAAAAAACTGATAGAACAGGCAAAAAAACAACTCCCCGAAGAACTCCAAGCACTTGCCACCAGACACAACCTACAATATAATAAGGTAGTCATCAAAAACAACAAATCCAACTGGGGCTCCTGTTCACTCAAAAAAAACATAAACCTGAACCTCAAACTCCTATTCCTTCCCCCACACCTGCGCGAATACGTAATGCTGCACGAACTCGCACACCTGAAACACCTTAACCACTCCCCCGAATTCCACACCCTCCTCGACCAAATGTGCAACGGCAACTCACGCGCCCTCGCCAAAGAACTCAAAACCTGGAGAAACGGGTAAGTAAGCATCCGATGAAGTACATTACCAACCAATAGTATACAATTAGCCGCTATTACCTACAATTCATTGGTAATAGCGGCTATTATTTATCAAGTTGCAGGTATTAGTGACTATTTCCTGCTAATGGCTGCCATTGGTGTGGTAATAGATTGTCAATGTCTTTTTCCTCTGGTATTCTTTTCAGGATATCTTCAAGCCATGTGCGAACATCAACATCATGCGCCTTG
>JAZRBT010000063.1:0-4201 GCA_045635245.1 Candidatus Coprenecus sp. | reverse complement strand
GGAGAGAGAATCACCAATCTTTACGGAAATACTCCCAAAGGGATGCAACAGGCTATGGTTGAGTGGGTTCAGATGTGTATTGAAAATGATTTCTACAATATCGTTTTGTCCCTTAAAGCGAGTAATGTTCCTGTGATGACTCAGGCCTATATCCTTTTGGACGAATGGATGAAATCTACCGGAATAATGTTTCCTATCCATCTTGGGGTGACTGAGGCAGGTAATGGAGATATGGGAAGGATAAAATCTGCAGTGGGAATTGCCACTTTGCTGGAGAGGGAAATCGGGGACACTATTCGCGTTTCATTGACCGAACCTCCTGTAAATGAAATTCCTGTCGGAAAGATGATTGCAGATTATTTCAGTTGTGCACCGGGAGAACTATCTCAGATGGAGATAAGGAACGGAATTCCTCATTTCATCATCAGATGCAATTCTCGGGAAGAGTTTCTCATAAATGCTTCTTGTGCGATAGGTCCAAAACTCCTGAATAGGGAAATCGATGATTTCACAGTAGAAACTTCGCGTGATAACACTCTTGTTACATCCTCTGATATAGAGCAATTTATAAAAGATATATTCCAGGCAACCCGCAGACGTATCACCCAATGCGAATATATTGCTTGTCCGAGCTGTGGCAGAACTCTTTATGATATAGAGTCTGTTTTCAATGAGGTAAAAAGGAGAACTGCCCATCTTCAGGGGATAACAATTGCTGTTATGGGATGCATTGTAAATGGTCCCGGAGAGATGGCTGATGCAGACTATGGTTATATAGGAGAAGGTCGTGGCAAAGTGAGTATTTACCGCGGAAAAACTCCTGTAGTCAGATCTGTTCCACAAGAAAATGCTATAGATATGTTATTGGAGATTATTGCCTCTGACAGGGGTACAGTATAGTCTTCCGTTTTCGTATCTGATTATCTCTACAATGTCTCCTTTTCCGGCTGAACCATACTCGAGTGTGGCTTCATAAAGTTTACCTTCAATCATAACTTTTCCAGAAGGATACATAGGTGTGAATGTAGCTACTTTCATACCTATAAACCTCTCATATTCAGTGGTGATAACCCCTACCCAACCGTCTGATGTGTCCATTTGTGTCTTTTGGGCAATATAGTCGAAACTTTTGCTGGGATAGAGTTTTGCCGCTCCCCAAATTGAGAGGACAAGTCCCACAAATCCACTGACAAGTACAATAGCAGAAGGTTTGATGATGGGAAGCAGGTTCCATTCTCCCTGGTAGTAGAGCAAATCGTTGTCAACCATAGAAAAAATCAATGAGAACAGTATGATTGCCACACCGGTAATACCGGCAACTCCGAATCCGGGCAGTACAAACAGTTCCACACCGAGCAGTATCAATCCCACCACGAATAGGATAATTTCCCAATTCATAGCAAGTCCTTCGATGTAAAGTGGTGAGAAATAGAGCAATGCCCCTATTATAGCAATAACTGAAGGTAGTCCCAATCCGGGAGATTGTACTTCGAAATAGATACCTCCGATAATCATCATCAGAAATATTCCCTGCAACATTGGCGACATCAGTGCCAACAATAATTTTTCGACACCTGTCAATTCCTGCTCTATAATTTCACACTCCTGCAGACCGAGTTTTCCGACAACCTCTTCCACCGATTCAGCCATTCCTTCACAGTAATAATTGGCAATTGCCTCTGAAGGGGTGAAACTCAATACATTGGCACTGTCCACCATCTTTTCTGCGATCAGAGGATTTCTGTGCCAGATCTCTTTTTCCTCACCATTGACCACCACTCTCTTTTTTCCGTGAGATTCAGCGGTAGCCCTCATCATTGCACGCATAAAAGACTGATATTTGTCCGGCATAACCTCTCCATTCTGGTTTACCACAGTGGCAGCTCCAATTGAAGCACCGTTGCGCATATATATCGAATCGCAGGCAATGGAGATCAATGCTCCTGCCGATGCAGCCTGAATATCGATGAATGCTACCACAGGAATTGGGGAATGGAGAATGGCTGTTCTCATACTGTCAGCTGCATCCACTGCCCCACCGTAAGTGTTCAGATGAAGAATTATGTAATCAGCTCCGATTTGGCTCGCCTCTTTGAGTCCCATTGTCAGTTTGCGACAAGACGATTTGTCTATATCTTGCTTGATTTCTATGACATAGCAGGTGTCTTTAGCCATTACAATACCGCCGGTGCATAAGGCAAGTACCCACATCAATATAATTCGTGAAAATCTGTTCATACTTTAAAAAACTTAATTCTACGCAAATTTAGACAAATTTAGTTAGGTAAAATCTCATTTTTTTCTAAATTTGCATACTTGATATGAAAGCAGCAAAATTACATCTTGGAAACAGTATGGAAGTCAGCGGATTCTCCTTCGGATATGATGGAGTCGCAGACGGAGAAGTTGTATTCAGTACAGCTATGGTCGGTTATCCCGAATCACTAACAGATCCCTCTTATTCAGGGCAAATTCTATGTGTAACATATCCTCTTGTGGGAAATTACGGAGTGCCTGAGCAAACCATTGTCAACGGACTCTCTACCGAGTTCGAATCGGACAAGATTCACATCAGAGGTTTGATCATTTCTGACTATTCGTTCAAATACAGTCACTGGAGTGCTGTAAAAAGTTTGGACCAATGGCTGAAGGAGCATAAAATTCCCGGAATTTTCGGAGTCGATACCAGATATTTGACCCAGGTTCTTCGCGACCAAGGTTCAATGTTGGGTTGTATCGTTCCCGAAGGTCACGAGAAACCTGCTCAGATTTACGATCCCAACCTTGACAACCAGGTCGATATCGTAAGTTGCAAATCAATTATCAGATATGGTAATCCCGATGGCAAGAAAGTGGTTCTTCTCGACTGCGGTGTGAAAAATAATATCATCAGATGTCTTTTGAGAAATAAAGAGATCGAAATCATCAGAGTTCCCTGGAACTACGATTTCAACACATTGCAGTATGACGGACTGTTTATCTCAAATGGTCCGGGTAACCCTGCCCTTTGTACAGATGCAGTGGAGAATATCCGCAAAGCAATGCAGGTGGAAAAACCTATCTTCGGTATTTGTATGGGTAACCAATTGTTGGCAACAGCTGCCGGCGCAAAGACTTTCAAACTGAAATATGGTCACAGAAGTCATAACCAACCTGTAAGATTGGTTGGAACAAACAAATGTTTCATCACTTCACAAAATCACGGTTTTGCTGTCGATAATGACACTATCGGTGCAGATTGGGAACCTCTATTTGTGAATATGAACGACGGAACAAACGAAGGTATCAGACATAAGAGTGGAAGATTCTATTCGGTTCAGTTCCACCCAGAGGCATCAAGTGGCCCTACAGATACAGAATTCCTATTTGAAAACTTCCTTAAAACACTATAATAATGATAGACCACGGTATTAAAAAAGTACTGCTCCTTGGTTCTGGAGCGTTGAAAATCGGAGAAGCCGGAGAGTTTGACTATTCAGGTTCACAGGCGCTCAAAGCGATGAAAGAGGAAGGAATTGAGACTATCCTCATCAATCCAAATATTGCTACCGTTCAGACATCAGAAGGTATTGCAGATAAAATATATTTCCTACCTGTAACACCATTCTTTGTAGAGGAAGTAATCAAAAAAGAGAAACCTCAAGGTATATTGCTCGCTTTCGGAGGTCAGACCGCACTTAACTGCGGTGTCGCTTTATATAAGAATAAAGTACTTGAAAAATATAATCTGCAGGTTCTTGGAACACCTATCCGTGCCATTATGGATACAGAGGACAGAGAGTTGTTCGTAAAGAAACTTGATGAGATAGATGTAAAATCGATTAAAAGTACAGCGGTAGATAATATCGAAGATGCTCTTGCAGCTGCCGAATCTCTTGGCTACCCTGTCATTATCAGAGCAGCATACGCTCTTGGTGGACTTGGCAGCGGTTTCTGCGACAATGCTGATGAACTGCGCAAATTGGCAGAAAAAGCTCTTTCACACTCTCCCCAGGTTTTGGTAGAGAAATCTTTGAAAGGATGGAAAGAAATTGAGTATGAGGTGGTAAGAGACCGTTTTGACAACTGTATCACCGTTTGTAATATGGAGAACTTCGACCCTCTTGGAATCCATACCGGAGAGAGTATCGTAGTTGCACCTTCGCAAACTTTGACCAACCACGAGTTCAATCTTCTAAGAGAGCTTTCCATTAAAATTGTA
>JAZRBT010000062.1:0-15396 GCA_045635245.1 Candidatus Coprenecus sp. | reverse complement strand
TGTATGTGTGTATGAAGGTGAGGTAGTCAATATGGATGTTGTTGACAAACAAGAAGGTGTTGTAGAAGTTGAGTGGACAAACGCAACTGACAAACATTGGTACAGCAACAACTGGCAACTTCTTTTGGAAGATGCTTCAGGTCAATATATGGCAGAATTGGACCTATATACCGAAGTGAGTGACTATATCGGTGTAGGAACATACACTTTGCAGGACAATACTGATGCATTCAGTATCAAAGACAATTACAGCTATTTCTACTATTTGCCTGATACTGCTAACAAATTCTACTATTCTGAGGCAGTTGTAGTTGTTGCTGAGGGTGATTCAGCTGACAATTATTCGTTGGAGGTGACTTTGAAGTTGACCAATGGTGCCGAATTCTCAGGTACTTTCAATGGCCCTTTTACCCCTAAACAATAGTTTGAATTGGTATGAAAAGAAATATTTTGTATTTAGTGATGTTCGCTGTTCTTGCAATCCTGACAGGTTGCGAGAACAGAGGAACAGAAAATTTACCTACTGCACTGGAACTTGAAAACACCGTTCTGGATGTTCCTGCAGAAGGAGGTCATTTTACTGTGAAATATGACCTTCAGGGTCCCAGGGAGGGAGCTCAACTGATTGTTACCCCTCAGTATAAATGGGTTTCAAATGTTGATATTTCTGTTCCCGGCGAGATATCGTTTGATGTAGAAAAGAGTTATGAGGAGTCTGCCAGAAGTTGTAAAATAGATATCGCATATCCGGGAGTATATCCCAATCCCTCTGTCACTGTAAATCAGGCAGTGGGTCTCCAACATTCGATTTCATTCAATGTTAAGGAGGTCGGTCACTCATCTATCGTAATGGATGTGACCCCTTTGGACAAAACAATGCCTTATATTTTCCTACTTGGATACAAGGATTACATTGATGAGAACAATTTTATGGAAGATGACCTTGGTCAGATAGCGAGCGATTTGGAAACCTTTGAAGAGTTTGGTGCTGCAATGGGTGGAGATGCTGCTTCTGTTATGGCAGCCTTTATGTACACAGGAGATCTCATTGATCATACTTTTACAGGCGTTGTTCCTGAAACAGAGTATGTTGCATATGCTTATGGTTTCGATGTGGAGAGTATGACCCCCACCACTGAGGTTTGTAGAGTTGTCATTACCACCAAGAGCGTGGACGATTATGTGGTCGATTTCAATTTTGATATTGATATTCAAGGTGCTGATGTTACAATCGATATCGAACCTGTAGGATATGACGGACCATTCTTCTTTGACATCTTGTATGCTTCAGACCTTCCTGAAAATGCATCAGAGGATCAGATTCGTGAGGTTTGTTCAGCTGTATGGGAAGAGTGGAAGAATTACCATATGTCCTTTGGATTTGAAATTGAGGATGTGTTGAATATCCTTGCTTATAAGAAATCTGCTCATTGGGAAGGAGAACTTCCTTATAATGAGGATTATGTGGTGTTTGCTTTTGCGATGAACGAATCGGCAATTCTAAACTCAACCCCTGAATTGTGTTATTTTTCTACCGGCGACGTGGTAGGTTCTGATATGGAATTTGATTTGCAGGTGACCGACATTCACGCCAGAAAGGCGACTGTCAGCATTACCCCTTCTACCGATGAAACATACGTGGCTATGGTAGCTACTGCTCAAAGATATGACGGAATGACTGATGATGAAATCATTGAGTATATCTGTGACAATTATTCTGTAAGTATTGCGCAAGGTGCATTTACTCAAGATGTAAGAGGACTTCGTCCTGAAATGAAATATTATCTTTTGGCATTCGGATATCAGGGTGGAAAACCTACCACTGAACTAACAAAGGTAGAGTTTGAAACTACTGCAGCGCAATATGCTCAGGCTAATGTATCATTGGAGTATGATAAATTCTACGATTTGGAGGAGGTGCTTGAAATTGTTCCCGGATGGGGATTGAGCTCTTCTTATGATATGGTATTGCCTGTGGATTGTGTATCTGATGGTGAGGTAGAGTATATGTACGCAGCTGTGTTGTTGGAAGAGGATTTCTCAAAATACAAGGAAGAAGAGATTGCCAACTCTCTATTCAGCCAGGGAGAGCTTCCTGATCCTTTCACAATCTTCTATCTTGACTACAATACCTCGTTTGTTTTTGTATGTATGGGTGAAGATGCAAATGGAGACTTTACAAGATTGTGGAGCAGCAAGCCTGCCAATTTTGTATATGAAGATGCTTCTGATGCTCAGGAATTCGTAGACAACTATATCTACAACACAAATAATAGCCCCGCTCCTTATCGAAGCGAGGCCAATGCAGAAGTTCTTAAGAGTGATGGAAATCTCAATATTTTGAGATAACCCATCCCTTCTTGTAAACTATATCTTTAAGAGCCCTGTTCTCAGCGCCGCTACCGTAAGATGTAGGAACAAAAAGAACATCGGACTGAATAAGTTCCCCGTTGGAATTCAAAATTTCGGCGGGGAAATTTTTTCCATATTTGTTCATCGCTTCGACAAAAAAGGTCATAATATCATAACCTTGGAACGAGAATGGGGTAGGCTCTGTATTGAAAGCCTTCAAATAACCATTCAGGAAACGGGTGGTTTTCTCGTCATTATAGTCGATATGATAAGGAACTGCCAAATGTAGATTGAGTTGGTGGAAATAATCGACATCAAGGGTCTCCATACTTTTCCATCTGCTCATTCCATAAACCTCAATTTTGTAGTCTGAGGTACTTTGGATAAGATGCAGATTTCTCAAAGCATCAGAAATGAAAGCCTCGCTGTGTGAAGGAATTATCACTTTGTTCAATTTTAACGAATCGAGTGAAAGGCTCATAATAGAGTCAATGTCCCTGCCTTCCAGGAAGTTGTAATTGAAGGTATTATATTGGATACCACGGGATTGGAGTGCATTGACGGTAGTTGTCATAAGTTGTGACTCCGCATATCCCTTTTCATAGATGATGGTTACCGATTCTTCTTTGCCTGCAGAGTTAGCTTGTCCCATTTTTTCCACTTGTCTTTCGATAGCATTATCGGTCGTAGAAGGGAAAAGGAACATATATGGATTTCCCTCGAGCAATTTTGAAGTCTTGTTGTCCAAAGGAGAAACCAAAGGAATTTTGTTGTTCTGGCAATAATTGGAAACAGGGTGCATATCTCTTACCGAAATGGGGCCAATAACCAGTTCACTTCCATCCAAGGCACCATTTGAGAGCATATCCCAGGCAGAAGTGTAGCTCGAAAGATCTACGGTTTCAAGGACAAAATTGTCAAAAAGTCCGTTCTCTTTCAGGTGGTCAGCAGCCAACAGCATTCCGCAATAGAAATCGGCAATATATCCTGTAAGGTTCTCGGTGCTTTCTGCTACATTGAATGGAAATACTGCAGTAATTTTTATGGGAGAGGAGAATTTTTCCCCTTGGGTTCCATAATTGTAAATCCTTTCAGTTACTATGGGGTCTGCATCGGTTGTTTCAACTTTGCCACTCTCAATTCCTTCAGCGGTAACAGCATCTTCTGCATCTCCTTCAGCACCCGATTCACCCTCATTGATTACAGACATTCTGCTGATATATTCTTCATCAGGGATAAGGACACTCTTTATTCTTGTCTTTGAAGGGGGAACGATATTGTTCAAAGAATAGATGGCCTCCAATGGGACATTGTATTTCTTTGCAACATCTTTAAGAGACTCGTACCATTTAAGTTTGTGAACAACATATTTCTGTTCGCCGCTCTCTTCTTCTTTTGTCTGCACAGTGGCAGGAGTCTGTGTTTCCTCTTCTACAACAGGGACCTGTGCGGCAGGAACTTCGCTATTGCTTTGCGACTCTCCTGAGACTGCAGGAATATAGATAATGGTATCAGACTTCAGTCCCTCAGCCAATAATGGATTGGCCTTGTTAATATCTTCTGTACTGACCTGATAAGCTTTTGCAATAGAAAACAAAGTCTGTCCTTTGAGTACCTTGTGGACATAGAAAAGTTCCCCTTTGATTCTGACCTTTTCGGCAGAAATCTCAACGGGAGTGGCTATAAACTCCTGAGCCGACAACTCTGCTACATTACCACATAGCAGAAGTGCCGACAGAAGTATAGTGAAAAAATAGTTCATATTTTCTTAAACTAATCTTGCGAGGATATTGTTAATGTTCTCTTCGATTCTGTTGTAAGTATCGTCGTTGTACTCTGCAGGAACAAATTTCTCACCTGTGATATTTTCATACAACTCGATGTATCTGTTAGAGATGATTTCTACTCTTTCATCGTCCATAAAAGGCACTTTTTGTCCTTCCTGACCGCTGAAACCGTTCTCCATAAGCCACTCTCTTACAAACTCTTTTGAAAGTTGTTTCTGAGGCTCGCCATTCTCGAATCTCTCTTGATAGCTGTCAGCATAGAAATAGCGTGAAGAGTCGGGAGTATGGATTTCGTCGATAAGATAAATCTCACCGTCACGTTTACCGAATTCATATTTGGTATCAACAAGGATCAAACCTCTTTTCGCTGCGATTTCGGTACCTCTTTGGAACAAAGCCAAAGTATATTTCTCCAATTTCTCATAATCTTCAGCACTTACAAGGCCTCTGCTGATGATTTCCTCTTTAGAAATATCTTCGTCGTGAGCACCGATTTCTGCTTTTGTTGTAGGGGTAATGATGGGAGTCTCAAATTTCTGATTCTCTTTCATTCCATCAGGAATCTTCACTCCGCAAATCTCTCTTGCACCATTCTTATATGCTCTCCAGGCACTTCCGGTAAGATATCCTCTTACAATCATCTCTACAGGGAGACCTTGACATTTGTATCCAACAGTTACCATTGGATCGGGTGAAGCAATTTTCCAGTTAGGAACAATATCTTCTGTGCTGTCCAAAAACATAGATGCTATCTGGTTCAAAACCTGTCCCTTGTATGTGATACCCTTAGGAAGTACAACATCGAAAGCAGAGATACGGTCTGTAGCAATCATCACTATAAATCTGTCGTCAATAGTGTAAACGTCTCTTACTTTTCCAATATATTTTCCTGTCTGTTTCTTAAAACTGAAATCTGTTTCTGTAATTGCTCTCATTGTAGTTATAATTTATTGTATAAGTTTATCAAATTGTTTGCGAAAGTGCTCCACGACAGACGCTCTTTCTCTTTGTCTATATTCCTGCTGAAAATATCCTTGTTCTGAGGATCTCCAAAATAATCCATAATTGCCTTTGTGACAGCCTCGCTGCTCACATTCTCTGTGATAATTCCGGTTCCGGTATCTCCAATACTCTCTTTAAGACCACCTACCGGGGTAGTTACCATTGGCAGATTGAAATGGTAAGCAATGGAACTTATACCGCTTTGGGTTGCACTTCTGTATGGGAGAACGCAAAGGTCACTTGCACAAAAGAAAGGAGCCACCTTATCGTCAGGAATATAATTTGTGAAAAGTTTGATATTCTCTTTCAAAGGTGATGCCTCTATCTGCTTCTGGTATTTCTCAAAAGAGCCATAAGGCTCACCTGCGATGATAAGTTGATATGAATCATCAAGTTGTGAAAATGAATCAATCAAGATATCCAGTCCTTTATAATCCCTGATAAGTCCGAAGAACAGCAGATTCTTCTTTTCGGGGGAGATTCCCAATTGGGCACAAGCACTCTCACGGGAAATCTTTTCTCCGAAATTGGAGTAGATAGGGTGGGGTGAAACTATACAATGTGCATCGGGCTTGAATTTCAGCAAATCCTCTTTGACCGCATTGCACAATAGAATATATGCATCATTGCCCCCTAAAAAATATTTTGTCAAAGGGGGGTCAAAGAAGTGCTGCTCGTGCGGAATCACATTGTCCAGAATTGAAATAACCTTGCAATTTTTGTTGATATGTCTTGCAACAAATCCCTGCGAAGGGGCAAAGAATGGCATCCAGTATCTCATAATCAGCAGATCGGGAGCGAACTCCTTAATCTTTTTTGCAGTGGTGATATATGAGAAAGGATTGATGGTATCTAAAACACGAATGGACTCGAATTGCATATCCGAGTCCACCTGTTCTACATATTGAGTCTTCCCGGGGAACAACAATCCGGGATATTGTCTTTTGAAATTGAACGCACATACCTCGTGGTGCTTGCTCAGTTCGTTGTATAATGAGTTGTTGAACTGGGCAATACCTCCCCTATAAGGGTAAAAACACGATAGTATTGCTATTTTCAAAATAGTCTCTTCTTAAATTACTTTTTGTTTCTGTTTTTCACATACTCCTGGTTAAGACCAGAGATAATATCGTTGGTGATATTTAGAGAATTGTCGCCGTCGATTACGTTGTTGGTAGCAACAGTAGTGGTCAAAATCAATGAATGTTTGTGAGTTTTGTTATACTCTTTGATATAAGATTCAATGGCATTCATTACCTGATTGATCATTACAGCTTCCTCTTCAGCCATTTCCATTTGTTTTTGTTGTGAAAGGGCTTGAAGTTCCTGTTGACGAATTTGCAATTCGTTTCCTTGGGTTTCAGCTTGAGAACGGGTCAAAAGACCTTTTGACATTTTCTCGTTGAAGCTTTGGATGTCATTTTCCAATGCACGACCTTTTTTGGTGATTTCATTCTCAGCAGATGCCAATTTGCCTTCGAATTCAGTCTTAAGGTCGTTGTACATATCGTATTGGTTGATAAGAGTATCCAATTGGATGTAAACGATAGAACCGTTAACTGCAGCAGTTTGGGCAGCAGCCTCTGGAGCAGTTGCAGTATTTGATTTTTTCTCTCCCAAGAACAAAACGAACAATACTACGATTGCCGCCAATGAAATGATGTGTAAAATAATGTTAGCTTTTTTCATTTTATCTAAAATTTAATAATTCTCCATATAAATGTATCCCGCAAAGATAATCAGAATTTGCAATCTTCTTATCACTTTTTGTATCAGCACTATTCGGCAGGAGGAGCAGGTGGCTGAACAGTAATCTCGATTGTATTGGAATTACCTTGTGGAACAGTTGCATAAATCTGGTAAGTACCTTCCTGTTTCCAGGTGAAGATGTTGCTCTCCAACTCTACAGGTTCCTCCCCTTCAGAGATTATCAGATAGAATTTTGCACTTTCTGTAGCATCCTCATCGTTTACAGTTACTGACAATGTGGCTGCATCAGCCCCGTCGTAAAGGATAGTGTATTTGTCTGCACTCAAAACAATACGAGGGGGAATCTCTTTCGCATAAACTGAAACCACATCAGAACTAACCCCTTCATATACAGCATAGAACTGGTGAGTTCCGATGATATCTGTTGCGAAGATGAACTCCATCAGTCTGGTATCATATCCAGAGCCGTTATTGACATAGTAGAGTTCGCTTTGTGAAGATATATCCTGCTCGTTGCAAAGGACTTTGAAGGATACTCTCTCCTGATTGTCAGCAATGATGGTGTCTCCGTCGGGGATCAAAAATATCTCAATGTTCTCAAGAGGATTCTCCCTTACGGTAATGGTCACTTCATTGGAAACATTTGTTCCGTCTGTGGCATAAAATGTAAAATCTCCCTCCTGCGAACTTGAAAAAGTGTAGCCGTCCAAAGGCTGGTCGCTCTCCTTATTATATATGGTACAGGACGAAGTGATATTCTCAATGCTTTTCTTTACGGTGAAGGTTACCTTCTGGTCTGAGTCAGGTTCGATTTCGGTGAAATCGGTACTCAATACAATAGGTTTGTCATTCTGATTGTTTGTGGTGCATCCCACCAAAACAGCCAGAGTCGAAATCAATATGAATATTTTGAGCAATGCTTTCATTCTCAGATATTCCTAACTTCTTTCAAATAAGCCTGAATGGTATTTTCCAATCCCATATAAAGGGCATCGCAAATCAATGCGTGACCAATGGATACTTCATCTATAAATGGTATTGTCTCTATGAAATATCTCAAATTGTCGAGGTTCAAATCGTGTCCTGCATTTAGTCCTAGTCCACATTCTGCTGCACATTGGGCAGCTTTGAAGTAAGGTTCGATAGCCTGTTCACGATTTTGTGAGTATTGTGCCGAATATGCTTCTGTGTAAAGTTCCACTCTGTCACAACCAATCTCGGCAGCGTGTTTGATCATCTCGGTTACAGGGTCGATGAAAATCGAAGTTCTGATACCTGCGTCCTTGAACATCTTGCAGACATCTTTAAGGAACTGTTTGTTTTGGATAGTGTCCCAGCCGGCATTGGAGGTCAGAACATCTTCCGCATCGGGAACAAGAGTAACCTGAGCGGGGCGCACCTTCATTACCAAATCTATAAATGAAGGAATAGGGTTCCCTTCTATATTGAATTCTGTGGTAAGAATGGGTTTCAAATCCAAAACATCCTGATATCTGATATGTCTTTCATCGGGTCTTGGGTGAACAGTTATTCCTTCAGCTCCAAATTTTTCACAATCGAGGGCTGCTTTCAGAACATCAGGTAAATTACCGCCACGCGCATTTCTTAGGGTGGCAAATTTGTTTATGTTTACACTTAATCGGGTCATATTGATATTTTTTTGCAAAAATAAACTATTATCAAAATAATTTCACAATCTTTGCAGATTGTAAGTAAAATTTTTCAAAATTAATGTACATCGCTCTTTACGGACGCAAATTTGGTGCAGGTACGCAGGAAAAACTCAGGGCACTTGTCACTTCGTTGACCGAAGAGGACATACAAATATCGTGCTATGCCCCCCTCTACGATTATATTCGCGGGGAGGGAATTGAGTGCCACTGCATTAAAAGCACTTTCTCCTGCTATGAAGATTTGCCGGAAGGGGTGCAACTCCTTTTGTCTTTGGGCGGTGATGGAACATTTTTGAGTTCTTTGACAATTGTTAAGGATAGAAATATCCCGGTAGCAGGGGTCAATTTCGGCAGATTGGGATTTCTTACATCTGTCAAATGTGCCTCTTCAGAGGAACTGGACTATATAAAAACAATTGTCAGAGGAGATTTTGCCACACAAAAGCGTACATTGCTCTGCGTCTCATCTTCACAGGACGAGGCTTTGGAGAAAAGGATTTTTCCATACGCATTGAACGAGATTTCGATTAAGAACAGAGCTCCGAGAATGGTGGGTCTGAATCTGAAAATCGATGGGAAAGCGATTCCCACATATTGGGCTGACGGGCTGCTGATAGCAACTGCGACAGGCTCTACTGCATATTCACTCAGTTGCGGAGGCCCTGTGGCTACACCCGACGCCAAGGTGTTCATAATAACTCCGATGGCGTCCCATAACCTGAATATCAGACCATTGATAATTCCTGACACTTCGGTGGTAGAGGTTTCGTTTGATGCAAAGGAACATTCTAATGTAGTATTGTGTACAGATAACAGGGAGTGTACCCTTAATGCGGGAGAAACACTCACCATCTCAAAAGCTCCATTTGCGATAACCTCTGTCTCTTCAGGGATATCGGGATTTATCGATGCATTGAATGAAAAATTGTTGTGGGGAGAGGATAAACGAAATGACAAATAGATTAGTATGACAAAAGTTCCGACACACATTTCTATAATAATGGATGGTAACGGCCGTTGGGCGCAGCTTCGTGGCAAAGAACGTATTTTCGGTCATTACGAAGGGGCAGAGAGTGTGAGAGCCTGTATGGAGTATGCCCTTGAGATAGGGTTGCCATACCTGAGTGTGTTTGCCTTTTCAGAAGAGAACTGGTCGAGACCTGAGGCAGAAGTGAGGGAGTTGATGTCTTTGATGTCCAAATCTATTTTACAGGAAATCCCCACCTTTTTGAAGTATAATATCAGATTAAAAGTAATAGGTAACCGAGAACATCTGGACTCTTCGCTGTTGAATGAGATTGATGAAGCAATGGAAAAGACCAAAGATAACACTCGTCTTACGATGATTGTATTTTTGAGTTATAGCGGAAAATGGGATATTGAACAGGCAGCACGCAAATATGCCCAGGCAGGTTGCCCCGAAGGTAAATTTGAAACATTTTTGTCAACCAATGGTATTCCCGATCCCGATCTGATGATCAGAACCAGTGGTGAGCAGAGAATCAGCAATTACCTTTTGTGGCAATGTGCATATACAGAATTCTACTTTACAGAGACTCTGTGGCCCGATTTCAGAAAAGAGGAGTTTGGCACGGCTATTGAAGAGTTTGCGACCAGAAAAAGACGTTTCGGTAAAACCGGTGAACAGATTATTACCCAGCAGAACGATCCTAATGAAGATTAAGAAGTTTTTATTTTTATTGTTGTTGATGTATCCTGCCCTTTTGTCGGCGCAGCAGGGTGTTGAGAATAAGGCGGTTGTCGATTACGAGAAACCACGCAAATATATTATTGGCGGTATCAGTGTCGAGGGTGTCAAGCACGTGGGACATAACCAGATCATCTCTTTGACAGGCCTTACCGTAGGTTCCGAAATTACAATTCCGAGTGAAACCACCTCTGCTGTCATCAAGAAACTTTGGGGACAGAGATATTTCTCAAATGTTTCTCTTGAAATAGATTCCCTTTCTGCGGCGCGCGATACTGTTTATCTTGTATTGAATCTGCAGGAGCGTCCGAGGGTGTCCAGATGGGCTTTCAAAGGGATAAAAAACTCAGAACAGAATGATCTTCAGGACAGACTTAATCTCAGAAGAGGAACTGAACTTTCGGACTATGTCCTCTCTTCATCAGTCGGTATAATCAAAAACTACTACAAGGAGAAAGGTTATATCAATGCAGAGGTGAATGTTCTTCAACAAGTCGATACAGTCGTAAAGAATGCGGTGAGGGTCACTTTTGAAATCAACAGGGGTAATAAAGTTAAAATCAAGAAAATAACTTTTGAAGGAAATAATGAAGATGTCAAGGATGGCAAAATTATCTCATCTATGGACAACACTCGCGATATGCGTTTCAGAAATATCTTCAAGAGTAAAAAATTCAAAGAAAAGGAGTACGAACAGGATAAAATATCGATGATCGGTGTCTTCAATGAGGCAGGTTATCGTGATGCAAGAATTGTCAAAGATTCAATCTATTATATTGAGCCTGACCGTCTTGGAATCCATTTTGTTTTCGATCAGGGTCCCAAATACTATTTCCGCAATATCACCTGGACCGGTAACTCTCTCTATACTTCAGAACAGCTCAATGAGTTCCTGATGATCGAAAAGGGAGATGTGTATGACGTGGTGGGATTGCAAAAGCGTCTGTATGGCGACCCCAAACGTGAAAATATAGCCATTCAGTCCCTATATACCGACAGAGGATATATTTTCTTCCAGGTGCAGCCTGTGGAGACCAATATCGTTGGAGACTCGGTCGATGTTGAGTTGAGAATCGTTGAGGGAAAACCTGCTACATTCAACAATATCATTATCAGCGGAAATACCGTTACCAATGAGAGAGTGGTCCGCAGAATGCTCTTCACCAAACCAGGTTATCTGTACAGTCAGACCCAACTCGAAAGATCGTTGAGGGAGATTGCACAAATGGGTAACTTTGACCCTGAACAGGCTTTGGACCATACCAGAGGATATTCGGTGTTGCCAAATCCATATAACAATACTGTGGATATTACATATAATGTGGCAGAAAAGCCGAACAGCCAGTTTGAGCTCTCAGGAGGATGGGGCGGTTATTCTTTTGTGGGTACTGTCGGAGTAAGTTTCAACAACTTCTCGTTGCGCCGAATCTTCAAGAGAGGTGCCTGGAAACCGGTCCCATTAGGTGATGCGCAAACCCTTTCCCTACGTTTCCAGACCAACGGTACATATTATACTGCGGCATCCATTAATTTCGTTGAGCCTTGGTTGTTTGGAAAGAAACCTACTTCATTCAATCTTTCGGGATATTATACCCGTCAGACCAACTCCTACTACTTTTATCAGAATCCCGATGAGTATTTCGAGGTATTCGGTATTGCAGCGGGACTCGGAAGCCGTCTGAAGTGGCCCGACAACTATTTTGTCCTATATCACGAATTCAGTTGGCAGACATATAACCTTAACAATTGGGGATACAATTTCTTGTTCGAGACAGGACGCTCGCACAATATCAGTTACAAGATTTCATTGAACAGAAATTCGACTGACCAGCCCATCTATCCTCGTGAAGGCTCTGACTTTACTTTGTCATTGCAGTTAACACCTCCATACTCATTGTTCCGCTCTAAGGATCTGAACTATTCTGCAATGACTGACCAGCAGCGTTATCGTTGGATAGAGTATCATAAATGGACTTTCAAAGGTGCTCTGTATCTGAAACTTGTGGACGATTTGGTGTTGATGACAAGAGCACAGTTCGGTTACCTGGGTTACTATAACAAGAATTTGGGATATTCTCCATTTGAAGGTTATCAGGTCGGTGGTGACGGTATGTCGGGATATAATACATACGGTTCTGAAATCATCGCTCTCAGAGGTTATGAGAACTACTCTCTGACACCTATTTCGAAAAAAGGTGTGTATGTAGGACACGTATATGACAAGTTTACTTTAGAGTTGCGTTATCCTATTATGTTGCAGCCTTCGACCACCATTTTTGCATTGGCATTCCTTGAGGCAGGTAACTGTTGGGAAAATATAGAGGACTTCAATCCATTCCAGGTTAAGCGCTCTGCCGGTATCGGGGTCAGAATAATGTTGCCTATGGTCGGCCTTATCGGGGTTGACTGGGGATGGGGCTTCGATCCTATCGGAGATAAAGTCAGAAGTGGTTCTAATTTCCACTTCCTGATTGGACAGCAGTTCTAAAAAATCAAAAAAAATGCTACCTTTGCATTTTGTAACAAATTGAAAACAAATTAAATTTTTAAATATGAAGAAATCAATACTAATCGTACTCGCTTTTATTTTTGCGTCGACAACTTTTGCTCAAGAACTTAAATTCGGACACGTGAATATGCAGGAAATCGTCTATTTGATGGACGAAATGGACTCTGCTCGCGTAGTGTTGGAAAAATACAACAAAGACATCGAAGAAACCTACTCAGCAATGGTGTCAGAATTCCAAAGAAAATATACCGAGTACCAACAAATGGCGGCTAACTGGAGCCCTGCTGTATTGGAAGCAAAACAAAAAGATTTGCAGGATATGGAAGTAAGACTTCAAGAGTTCCAGCAAAGTGCCCAAATGGATATTCAAAACAAACAACAGGAGATTATTGCTCCTATCCAGATGAAAGCTAATGAAGCTGTTCAAAAAGTGGGAAGAACCAATGGTCTTGTTTATATCTTCGATATTTCAATGGGAACCATTCCTTTCGTGAATGAAAATTTGAGCATCGATGTGACCTCAATGGTTAAGGCAGAGTTGAACATCTCTCCAAGCAAAAAACTTCCTATGGCTCAAGGTATGTAAGAGTGTAATATAGAATGTGATAAATGGAAGTCCCTGTAGGGGCTTCCATTTTTATTTTCAGACACTTCCTATCTTTTTTGAGAAATTTTGTCAAAATAATTCTTTCAATCGAGAAATATAACTACATTTGTATAAAAATACTTAACGCAATGCAACACAAAATTATTGATATCGAAGATGTTGTTATAAGATTTGCAGGAGACTCAGGTGATGGTATGCAATTGACAGGTACACTGTTTGCCGATTCATCTGCACTTTTCGGAAATGGTATTTCTACATTCCCCGATTATCCCGCTGAAATTCGTGCACCACAAGGTACTGTCTCTGGAGTATCTGGATTCCAAGTTCACTTTGGATCAGGTGAAATCAATACTCCCGGCGACTTTTGCGATGTTCTTGTAGCAATGAATCCAGCTGCTCTTAGAGCAAATGCAAAATGGGCAAAACCTTCAGCTACCATTATCTTGGATGAAGATGCTTTTGATGAAAAAAATATCATCAAAGCCGGTTTCAAAACAATGAACCCTATAGAGGAACTGAAAATTGAAGATAGAAATATCGTAGTTTCTCCTATCACAACCCTCACAAAAGAGAGTTTGAAAGATAGCGGTCTTGATATGAAGGCTATCGTTCGTTGTAAAAATATGTTTACACTCGGTATGTGTTTCTTTATGTTCAATAGAGAAATGTCTTACACATTCGAGTATCTTGAAAAGAAATTCAAAAAGAAACCACAACTTATTGACACCAATAAGAAAGTTCTTACAGATGGTTTCAATTACGCAAGCAATATACACGCAATTCCCAATACCTATGTAGTCAAACCTGCTCAGCAAGAGAAAGGTCTCTACAGAAATATCAATGGTAACCAAGCTACAGCGTGGGGTCTTTTGGCAGCTTCAGAAAAATCGGGAGTTCCTCTTTTCTGCGGTTCATATCCTATCACCCCTGCTACAGCTATTTTGGAGGAATTGGCAATCCACAAGAGTCTTGGAGCAAAAACTTTGCAATGTGAAGACGAGATCGCAGGTATCTGTACTGCTATCGGTGCTGCATACGCAGGTAATTTTGCAGTAACTACCACATCAGGTCCCGGTCTTTCATTGAAATCAGAGGCTTTGGGTCTTGCAATGATTACTGAACTTCCATTGGTGGTTGTTGATGTTCAAAGAAGTGGTCCATCTACCGGTATCCCTACCAAAACTGAACAAACTGACCTTAACCAGGCTCTATACGGAAGAAATGGAGAATGTCCTATTATGGTAATGGCAGCTCACTCTCCATCTGACTGTTTCGAAAAAGCATTCTATGCAGGTAAATATGCAATGGAGCATATGATGCCTGTTATCCTTTTGACCGAAGGTTTCCTAGGTAACGGTTCAGAGCCTTGGAAAATTCCCTCAATGAAAGATCTTCCAACCATCAATCCTCCATTCATCACAGAATGTGAAGGCAAATTCAAACCATTTGAAAGAGATCCTGAAACATACGTTCGTAAATGGGCAGTTCCCGGAACTCCTGGTTTGGAACACAGAGTGGGTGGTCTTGAAAAGAATCCTGAAGGTGTAATCTCATCAGATCCTGTTAACCACGAACTTATGGTTCGTAACAGAGCTGAGAAAGTGGCAAGAGTTGCTAACTTTATCCCAGAGCTTGAAGTTGTCGGTGATGCAGAAGGTGAAGTTCTTGTAGTAGGTTGGGGTGGTACTTTCGGTCACCTTTATACCGCAGTTAAAGAACTTCGTAAAGAAGGTAAGAGCGTATCATTGGCACACTTTGATTACATCAATCCACTTCCAAAGAATACAGAAGAGGTATTCTCTAAATTTAAGAAAATTATCGTATGTGAATTGAACTGTGGTCAATTTGCAGCATTCTTGAGAGATAAATTCCAACAATTCCATTATTACCAATTGAACAAAGTTCAAGGTCAACCTTTCATCGTTAAAGATGTTGTTGATGCAGTTAATGAAATTTTATAATTAGGAGGAGATAAAATGAAATATACAGCACAAGATTTCAAAAGTAATCAGGAAGTGAGATGGTGCCCAGGTTGTGGTGACCACTCG
>JAZRBT010000061.1:0-19837 GCA_045635245.1 Candidatus Coprenecus sp. | reverse complement strand
GGGAATCTTTCCTTGCTGCCCGCGAACTTTTGCAGAAGAATCCTGATATTGGGAATTGTTTCAAACAGGAATCCCAGCAGAGCACTCTCGAACAACTCCTTACAAAAGCTATTCTGATAAAATCGGATATCGTGGAGAAAGACCGGTACGAGTTGGGAATCAGGGCACTCCTGAATCTCGGCCACACTTTCGGACACGCCATCGAGTCTTGCTGCGCCCTCTTTGCCCCAAATAAAAACATCTGTAATCACGGAGAGGCAGTAGGCACAGGAATAGGTATTGCAGCCCAATTCTCTGTGGGAATGGGACTTTTGCCCCAAAGTGAATACGAACTTATTGCCGATACCCTCGCCAAAGCAGGTTATCCCACTCTGGCAGAGATAATTGAAAGATGCGGCGTTTCTTCGGCAAAAGATTTTGCGAGGAACTTGCTTCACTTTATAGGCAATGATAAGAAATGTAAAGAAGATTTTATTAATTTTGTCTTTATTATCGGCGTGGGCAAAGTGACTGTTCTTCCTACTCCACTAATGGAAATAGAAAAATTTACAGATGATTTGTGTAACGATTAGCGACTTCGGTCTCGATGATTGTAAGAAATCGTTGAGAAAATGCGAAAAACTCCGCAAACAATACCCCGATATTGTAGCAGAGATTCGTCTCGATTTGTGCGGACTTTCAAAGGCTCAAATGAAAAATCTGTTTGCGAGCACACAAATCCCACTTATTGCCACTTGTCGCAAAAGGACCACGACCGAATATATCGAAGCCCTCTCTGCAGGAGCTTCATATCTTGACATTAACCTGATGACTTTCAAGAAGTTCCCTCAGAACGACAAAGAACTCATCATCAGAAAAAATACAAAACTCATACTTTCATTCCACGACTTTGCAGCCACTCCATCTTTGGAACTTTTGTCCCAGATTTATAAAGAGGCTGTAAACGAAGGGGCAGACATCGTAAAGATAGCGACCACTGCCTCGAGCAACGAAGATGTCGAAAGAATCTTCACATTGTATCGCTTGCACAGAAGTGGAAAACTTGGAAAAATTGTCCCCTTGGAAGCATTTGCAATGGGGAATGAGTTCCAATACACAAGACTTGCCGCACACAACATAGGTGCCCCGTTCATTTATTGTGCATTGCGCAAAAGATCGGTGGTAGCTCCCGGAATGTTTGTGGTAGATGAATTGGAAAAATTGCTTCCCAAATCCCAGATCAAAGGGGAAATTGATATTCCGGCGTCTAAAAGTATTGCCCAAAGGGCGATTATCGCAGCTATTCTGGCCAAAGGAACGAGTGAATTCCATAACTTTACCCATTGCTGGGACATCGACTCGGCAGTAGCTGTAGCAAAACAACTCTCTCCCAAAGTTTACAATGACAAAGGTACTTTGGTCGTCAGCGGAGGCTATCCTCTGGATCATCAGGAGACACAAATTTCTGTATTTCCCACAATGCTCACAAGCATCCCGACACTTGGAAACTCTGCCACGATATTTGTCGGAGAATCGGGACTTCTATCAAGACTTTGTATCCCTGTCCTTGCCCAATATGGTGAATCTGTGACAATTACAGGGGAAGGAAGCCTGATGGACAGACATATGTTCGGTTGCAAAGAGGCTATGGAAGATCTTGGTGCCACTTGCGTGCTTACCGCCAGAGAGACCCTTCCTGCTATGGTCTGCGGTCCTATCAAAGGGGGAGAAATCACACTTTCGGGAAAGAAAGGATCCCAATTCATTTCGGGACTCCTTATGGCATTGCCACTTTGCAAGAAAAACAGCACACTTATAGTGGAAAATCCCACAAGTGTACCTTACATACAACTCACCATAGATGTAATCAAAAAGTTCGGAATCGAGATAAATAGCCGCACAGAAGAGGGCAAGATTATCTTTGAAATACCCGGCAAACAAAAATACAAGCCTGCTGAATTCACATTTGAAGGGGACTGGAGTTCCGCAGCGAACTTTGTAACCATCGGAGCCATCTACGGAGACCTGCTCCTCAAAGGACTGAATCTAACTTCTCTGCAGGCTGACAAAAAAATCATTGAAGTGGTCCGCAAGGCAGGCGCCATCGTAGAGAGAAAATCTAAAGGAATCAGGGTAAAAATGGGACATCTTTCAGCATTTGACGTAGATGTTACCAACTGTCCCGACCTTCTCCCCTGCCTGTCAGTTATGGCCGCATTTGCCGAAGGAACCTCACATCTGAGCGGAGTTGCAAGACTTAAAAACAAAGAGAGTGACCGTCCGTTGATTATGACCCAGATACTGAACAAAATGGGAGTGGAGGCAGAACTCGACGGAGATATTCTACACATTACAGGTATCTCAATGGCTCGCAGAATCCTCGAGAACAAAATGCTCAAAGGGGGCTCTTTCAGCGCATCGAGCGACCATAGAGTAGCAATGGCTCTGAAGATTGCCTCTATCGCTTGTAAAGGTGAAATCAAAATTGACAATACCGACTGTATTGACAAGTCATTCCCCGAATTTTTGACAATCCTCGGAAAGATCCTCTCAAAAGAATGAACACATTCGGCAACAGATTCAAGATAACCCTTTCGGGAGAATCCCACTCCCCGACTATCGGAGTTACAATTGAGGGACTGCCTGCAGGAATCAAAGTATCTCAAGAAGATCTATTAAAGGAAATCGACCGCCGTCGCCCCTCTCAAAAGGGGACTACTGCCCGCTCTGAGTCCGACATCCCACATATCATCAGAGGAATCGAAAACGGAGTAACCACCGGCACATCTGTCAAAATAGTATTTGAGAACAAAAATATCCGCCCTGGCGACTATTCTCAATTTGCCGAAATTCCCCGCCCTTCCCACGCCGATATGGTCCGTCTGCAAAAATACCCCAAAGAGCAACTCTCTTCGGGTGGCGGAATCTTTTCGGGAAGAATGACCCTTCCATTGGTTGCAGCAGGAGCTATTGCCAAAAAACTAATCGGGCCGATAGAGATTTCCTCGGAATTCGTATCGCTTGGGAAAATGGCTATTCCTGCACAATACAAAGAGAGTCCTGGCGACTACGCCCCATTTGCCGAATATCTCGACTCTGTGATAAAAGATGGGGACTCCATCGGTGGAATTATCAGATGCACTTGTAAAAATGTCCCGGCAGGACTTGGAGAGCCATTCTTTGAATCAATGGAATCGAGAATATCCCAACTTATCTTCTCTATCCCCGGCATCAGAGGAATTGAGTTCGGAGACGGATTTGCAGCTGCATCAATGCTCGGTTCACAGCACAATGACCCCATCACGGACACTTTCGGACACACTTCCAAAAACTCTGCAGGAGGAATAAACGGAGGTATCACAAACGGAAACTCCATTGTGTTTTCAGTGGCAGTAAAGCCGACTGCCAGCATTTCCAAACCTCAAAGAAGCATATCTCTTAAAACAGGAGAAATGACCGAATTTTCCATCAAAGGAAGGCACGATGCCTGCTTTGCCCTGAGAGTTCCTGTTGTGATTGAATCTATGGCAGCAATTGCCATCACATCGTTCACTATTTGATTCGTACATACTCCTCGTTTGGAGGCTGACAGATGTCCGCTTTTATAGCAATAAAAAAAGGATGACGAATTTTTCGCCATCCTTTCTTGTTTATTGTTTGTCTGAAATTATTCAGCTTTGTTTTCACGGTTTCCGCGAGGACGTCTGTCACGACGTCTGTCACCACGACCACGACGACCTTCGTTACGGCCACCATTGTGGTTTGCAGAAGCGTTAGCAGCAATACCTGCGTTAGGAGAAAGATCACGTTTTCCGTAAACTTCACCGTTGCAAATCCATACTTTGATACCAAGTACACCTACTTTAGTGTGAGCTTCAGCCAAAGCATAGTCGATGTCTGCTCTGAAAGTATGAAGAGGAGTTCTTCCTTCTTTGTAAAGCTCTCTTCTAGCCATTTCAGCACCGCCAAGACGACCGCTGATAAGAACTTTGATACCTTCAGCACCCATACGCATTGCGCTTGCGATAGCCATTTTGATAGCACGACGGTAAGATACACGACCTTCTACCTGACGAGCGATATTGTTAGCTACGATGTTTGCATCGATTTCAGGTCTTTTAACTTCGAAGATGTTGATTTGAACCTCTTTGCTGGTGATTTTTTTCAACTCTTCTTTAAGTTTGTCAACTTCTTGACCCATTTTACCAATGATCAAACCTGGTCTTGCAGTATGAATGGTAATAGTGATTAGTTTAAGGGTTCTTTCAATAACGATTTTTGAAAGGTTTGCCTTTGAAATACGAGCATAAAGATATTCGCGGATTTTTGAATCCTCAAGAATCTTTGCTGCGTAGTCATCTCCGCCGTACCAGTTGGAATCCCAGCCGCGGATTACGCCAATTCTGTTAGCTATAGGGTTAATTTTTTGTCCCATTGATTATTCCTCCTGTGCGGTTTTAACTTGTTTAACTTCTTTAACTCCAACAACTACAGTTACGTGGTTAGAGCGTTTGCGGATACGTGCTGCACGACCTTGAGGTGCAGTGCGGATACGTTTAAGGGTTGAGCCTTGACCTACCATAATAGACTTAACGATAACATTACCGTTTTCAAGTTCTTTACGGTCAGCCTCGTTTTTAGCTTCCCAGTTAGCAATTGCAGAGCGGATTAGTTTTTCTACGCGACCTGCTGCTTCTTTCTTTGTATATTTAAGAACGTCCAATGCGCGGTTAACTTCCATTCCTCTTACCATATCAGCCACAAGACGCATCTTGCGAGGAGATGTGGGAACATCATTAAGTTTCGCGATTGCTGTTACTTTCTTAACTTCTTTTAGCCTATCGGCCATTTCTTTTTTACGAGATCCCATTATTGTAACTCTTTACATTAATTGATTAACGATTACCCGAATGGCCTTTAAAGGTACGGGTTGGTGCAAATTCTCCTAGTTTGTGACCAACCATATTTTCAGTAACATATACCGGAATAAATTTGTTTCCGTTATGAACCGCGATGGTATGACCAACAAAGTCAGGTGAGATCAAACTGGCACGTGACCAAGTTTTAATAACTTCTTTTTTCATGGTACCCTCGTTCATAGCGATTACTCTTTTTTCAAGAGCAGCTTGAATATAGGGACCTTTTCTAAGTGATCTACTCATAATACTCTATTTTATTCCGTTATTTTTTACGTCTTTCGATTATAAACTTATTAGAAGTGGCTTTAGGATTACGAGTCTTATATCCTTTAGCTGGAAGACCTTTACGTGAACGGGGATGTCCTCCTGATGCACGTCCTTCACCACCACCCATAGGGTGATCAACAGGGTTCATTACCACACCTCTGTTTCGAGGTCTGCGGCCAAGCCAACGGCTTCTACCTGCTTTACCTGATGATTCCAAGTTATGATCTGAGTTTGAAACGGTACCTACAGTCGCACGGCAAGAAACTAGAACCATTCTGGTTTCACCTGAAGGGAGACGAAGAATAGCGTGTTTGCCTTCACGAGCTGTCAATTGAGCGTATGCACCTGCACTACGTGCCATTGCAGCACCTTGTCCGGGACGAAGCTCAATGTTGTGGATAACTGTACCTAGCGGAATTTCTGATAGAGGAAGAGTATTACCAACTTCAGGAGCTACACCAGAACCAGACATAATGGTCTGTCCTACTTGGATCCCTTGAGGAGCGATAATATATCTTTTCTCTCCGTCAGCATAGACTACCAACGCAATGCGTGCACTGCGGTTAGGGTCGTATTCTACTGTTTTTACTGTTGCTGGGCATTGGTCTTTATCACGAAGGAAGTCGATGATACGATACATTCTCTTGTGACCGCCACCAATGTAGCGCATTGTCATTTTACCGGTATTATTACGTCCACCTGTCTTTTTCAAAGGCTCCAATAGAGACTTTTCTGGTTTTGAACAAGTGATTTCGCTGAATGCGCTGATAACTTTATTTCTTTGACCGGGTGTTGTCGGTTTGAATTTACGTACTGCCATAGGATTAAATGTTGCTGTAGAAATCAATCTTATCTTCTCCTGCCAATGTCACATAAGCTTTCTTATAGTGGTTGGCACGTCCTGTCAATAGCCCCGCTTTTGTATAGCGGCTTTTACGTTTTCCGTGGTAGTTTACAGTATTAACATCTGCTACTGAAACACCATACTGTTGCTCGACCGCTTTCTTAATTTCAATTTTGTTTGCTGCGCGGTCAACGATGAAACCGTAACGATTCAATTTATCGCCCTGAATCGTCAATTTCTCTGTTACTATAGGCTTAACTAATATTCCCATTTTTTCCTACGGTTATTTGCGTCTTGCTGCAATAATGTCTTGAACACCGTCAACCAATACAAGTTGGTATGCGTTCATAATGTTATAGGTATTGATCTCATCAATAGTGATAACATTGACATTTTGAAGATTGCGTGAAGACTTGTAAATATTTTCACTGCCTTGAGGAAGCACGAACAAAGTTCTTCTTCCGTTTGCTTTGATATTTTCAAGAATTTGGATAAACTCTTTTGTTTTAGGAGCATCCATTGCGAAAGGCTCAACCATAACGATTGCATTTTCCTGTGCTTTGTATGACAAAGCAGAGTAACGTGCCAATTGTTTCAATTTCTTGTTAAGTTTGAAACGATAATCGCGAGGTTTAGGTCCGAACACTCTACCACCACCAACGTATGTAGGTGCCTTGATGCTACCGTGACGTGCTCCGCCACCACCTTTTTGGCGACCCATTTTCTTGGTTGAGTAACTTACTTCCCATCTTTCTTTGGTTTTGTGAGTACCTTGGCGTTGGTTTGCCAAATACTGTTTAACATCAAGATAGATAGCGTGATCATTTGGCTCGATACCGAAGATCTCTGAATCAAGAGTTACTTTTTTTCCTGACTCGGTTCCGTCAATTTTGTAAACTGCTAATTCCATTTTCTTAGTCCTCCAATATTACATAAGATCCCTTTGCTCCAGGTATTGAACCTTTCACGAGAACCAAGTTGTTCTCAGGAATAACTTTGATTACTTTAAGGTTAAGAACTTTAACGCGGTCACCACCCATACGGCCCGCCATTCTCATACCTTTGAATACTCTTGAAGGCCAAGAAGATGCGCCAAGTGAACCAGGGTGACGAAGTCTGTTGTGCTGACCGTGAGTTTGGCCGCCAACTCCTGCGAATCCGTGACGTTTAACAACTCCTTGGAAACCTTTACCTTTAGAGATTCCGGTTACATCTACCCATTCCAAACCTTCTGCAAGATCTGCAACGGTAACAGTGTCACCTAATTGAAGTTCTTTAGCAAAGTCAGCTGCGAACTCTACGATTTTACGTTTAGGTGTGGTTCCTGCCTTGTCGAAGTGGCCTTTCAAAGCCTTGCTGGTGTGTTTTTCTTTCATTTCGTCATAGGCAAGTTGTACAGCGGCATAACCATCTTTCTCTACTGTACGAATCTGCGTAACAACACACGGACCAGCCTCAATAACGGTGCATGGAATATTTTTTCCATCAGCATCGAATACGGAAGTCATTCCGATTTTTTTTCCAATTAATCCAGGCATTGGTTTAATATTAAATTATTGATAATTAGTTAGTTAATTGTTCCACGCAATTTTTGTGGGCTGCAAATATAGTACTATTTTTTTAATTTACAACGATTTATGAGGTATATTTGCCAAATAATCGGTAAAAAAATGGCAAATTATCTGGAAGTAGAAAACATATCTAAACACTACGGAGACAGGACTTTATTCGAAAATGTATCCTTCAATATCAACGAAGGGGACAAGATAGCTCTGGTAGCCCCCAACGGAACAGGAAAAACCTCCCTTTTGAAAATAATTGCAGGGCTCGACTCTTCCGACGGGGAGGGGAAAATAAAATTCCTGAAAGACATTTCCGTTGCATTTCTGGAGCAGGAGCAATCCTATCCTGACGACAAAACCATCTTCCAGATTGTATTTGAAAATTCGGGAGAAAAAAGCCAGATCATAAAAGAGTACGAAGAGGCTATCCTTGCTGACGACAAGAAAAGACTTGAAAAGGCAATTGCCGCAATGGATGCAGCAGATGCCTGGAACTACGAACAGCAGATAAGTGAGATTTTATCGATTCTCCGCATCAAAGATATGCACCGCAACGCCGGTTCGCTGAGCGGCGGAGAGAAAAAAAGGGTCGCCCTGGCTGCAGTTCTCATCTCCCATCCCGAGCTGATAGTGATGGACGAGCCGACAAACCACCTCGACCTCGAGAGTATCGAATATCTTGAAAATTATCTGGGCCGCTCGCGTTGCACCCTGCTTATGGTGACCCACGACAGATATTTCCTCGACAGAGTTTGCAACACCATTTTAGAAATGGCTGACGGCACACTATATAGATATAACGGGAATTACTCTTACTTCCTCGAGAAAAGGGAAGAGCGCATCACCAATTTCAATGCAGCCACCGAAAAGGCAAAGAATCTTCTGCGCACCGAACTCGACTGGATCAGAAGAACCCCTTGTGCCAGAGGGACAAAAGCACGATATAGAGTCAACGCATTTGAAGATTTGAAAGAGAGAGCCTCGCAACACATCAAGGAACAGAATGTCGAGATTAAAGCAGGAATGTCCCGCCTCGGCAAAAAAATAATCAACTGCAAAGGGCTCCAATACCGCTGGGAGAACTTCATCGGTGTTAAAGACTTCTCATACAACTTTGCCCCGGGAGAGAAAGTGGGAATCATCGGCAAAAACGGAGTCGGAAAGAGCACTTTCCTCAATTTGCTGATCGGGGATCTTCTTCCCACACAAGGTGAAATAGACCGAGGCACCACTTTAAATATAGGATATTACAGACAAAGCGGAATTACTTTCAAAAGTGGACAGACCGTTATCGAATTTGTCCACGACATAGCGGACAACATCACTCTCGCTGACGGAAAAGTAATCTCTGCCTCATCGTTCCTGAACTATTTCCTTTTTCCACCATCTACCCATTACAGCAAGATCGAAAAACTCAGCGGAGGGGAAAAAAGGAGACTGTATCTGTTGAGTGTCCTGATAGCAAACCCCAACCTGCTGATTCTCGACGAGCCCACCAACGACCTCGACATCCTCACCCTCAATGTTCTGGAAGACTATCTCAAAACATTTAAAGGGTCTGTGATAATCGTTTCCCACGACAGGTTTTTCCTCGACAAGATTGTGGACCACCTCTTTATATTTAAAGGAGATGGAGAGATAAAAGACTTCCCCGGCAGTTATTCCGACTATCGCGAATACCAGAAAGAGGAGGAGTCGGCAAAACACACCCAAAGCAAACCCCAGCAGGGAAATCCCCAATCATCCGGTTCTAAAAAAGAGTTTGTCGCAAAAGAGGGAACAGCCCCTACCAAACGGAAGCTGACCTACAAAGAGCAGAAAGAACTCGAACAGATTGAAAAAGATCTAGAACTCCTTTCTACCGAAAAAAGAGAACTCGAAGAACTCCTCTCGAGCGGCAGCTGCACCCCCGAGGAACTCACAAAGGCTTCGACCAGAATCGGAGAGATCATCGAACTGACCGACGAGAAGGAACTTCGCTGGCTCGAATTGAGCGAGTAAGTCCCCCGACTCTATTTCACTACGATTTCATCGGTAAAGATAAAACCACCGAATTGTCCTGCGCGGGCCTGATAACGGATATATCGGGCTTTGGCAGAGCCATTCCACGCCACTCTCTTGAAGGTGATACCCGAATCCCTTACCACTTCGTAAGATTCGTTCAGCAGTTCAGTATATTGCTCATTATCATCTGAAACCGAAATTATAACCTGACGGGGATGATACACCTCGGGACCACAAATCTGCATAAAGTCGGCATAAATTTCCGAGATATCGGCAGGCTCACCCATATCGACCACCACATCGAGACGGTCTCTTCTGATGAATCCCTGCCAACGCTCATCGTGATAAGTCCAGCCACCTCTGGCTCCGTCCACCAGCGCAGAATCACCTCCTGCAGTATAACCCGGATAATAAGCGGCATTGTAAATCACCTTTTTACCGATAGCCAAATGGCTTATTGGCTCGAGATACTCTTTCCTCTGACCATACTCATTTGCAAGGTCAAACACATTGTATCCCTGAGATTTCATCTTCTCCCCAAGCTTCAAGGACCTTTGACGGAACTGCTCATAATTGTTTTTGTCATCAGTTCCCCAACCCAATTCGGCTATTGCAAAAAGACGGGGATATATCATCATTTCAGCGTGCTCGGCAGTAGAGACATACTCCACCCAAAGATTTCCCTGAACACCAATAATGTTTCTATTATCAGGAATTTCGTATGAATAAACCTTCGACAGCGGCAAATATCCTCCCATTGCCTCGGGCAAAAGTTCTGGAGCATCCTGATATGTATCAAAGTAGCAATATGCTCCGGGAGTGAGGATAATTCCGTTGCCCTGATTTATCGCCTCATCGACATTTTCCAAACCTCTCCACACCATAATCGCAGCCCCCTCCGGTGCTCCTCCTGAAAGGATTTCATCCCAACCGACAGTTTTTCGGCCTTTGCTCTCCAAGAATGCTGCAATCCTTTTTATCATATAAGCCTGCAAATCATCTGTATTCTCCAGACCCAAAGATTTTGCCCTTTTCAGACAGTCGGGACAAGTTTTCCAAGCCTGCTTTCCTGCCTCGTCCCCTCCGATATGGATATACTCCGAAGGGAAAATCTCCATAACCTCTGTCAAAATATCTTCCAAAAATCTGAAAGTAACCTCTTTGCCGACACAAAAATCGGGATGTACATACATCTCGCCGGTACAAGAATACTCGGGATATGCAGTCAGAGTCTCCTCCGAATGGGCAGGCATTTCAATCTCGGGAACCACATCAATACCCCTTTGGGCAGCATATTTTACAATTTCACGTGCCTGATCTTTAGTCAAATAGCCGCCATAAGCCCCTTCTGTTCCCTCGTCGAGATATTTCCTGTCTCCAAACCACCACTCTTTCCAGGTGGTTCCGGTTCTCCACGCTGCAAAAGAGGTCAATCGGGGATATTTCTCAATCTCTATCCTCCATCCTGCGGCATCTGTCAAATGAAGGTGAAGTTTATTAAGTTTCAATTGTGCCATAGCATCGATTTGCTTTATGACAAAATCGTATCCGTAGAAATGTCTCGAAAGATCGAGCATTGCCCCTCTCCACTGGTGCTCAGGATAATCGTTTATCTGACATACGGGAATGCGTCCCTTTTCATCTTCCATCTGCAGAATGGTCTGCAAAGCATAGAAAGCTCCCGAATAGTCTCCGTATTCAACTACCAGAGAGTCCCTTGTCACCTTCAGACGATACCCTTGCGACACAATCGAGGTATCTTCCACAAATCTGACCTTTCCTTCCCCCTCAAAACTCCAATCCAAAGAGGTGGAAGCACTTATATAATCCTGTAAAAGAGCAGGAACTCCGCCGCACACATTACCATTCAATTGAAAATGGCCAAAACCCTGAACATATTCCACAGGAGCAGGTATAATATCTGCTTTTTTATCCTGAAGATTTGCTTTAACAAAAACATAGCCTGTACCGAGCACAAAAAAAGCGACAATAAGTACCCTTACCAAATATCTCATATCTTTGAATTTTTCGTTAACAATCTTCAAAAGTAAGATATATTTCGGAAAAATCACTATTTATTGGTATTGAATATCTTATTTTGAGAGAGTATCTTTGCATAATTATATATCTTAGAAAGAAAATACTATGAAATTATCGGAACTGAAAACCAACGAAAGGGGGATTATTGTGAAGGTGGCAGGACACGGCTCATTCCGCAAAAGAATCACTGAAATGGGATTTATCAAAGGGAAGGAGGTCAAAGTGATTTTGAATGCCCCTCTGAGAGATCCGATTGAATATGAAATTATAGGTTACCGCATATCATTGAGACGGGACGAGGCTGAAAAGATAGAAGTTCTTACCGAAGCAGAAGTGGAACAAACCCTCCACTCTCCCTCGGAGCAGCCCCAGCCTCTCACTACCACTAACAAAGAGCAATCTCCATTGGCTCAAAAGATGATAGAACTTGCCCGCGAAAGAGGAAACACAATCCGCGTAGCTTTGGTAGGAAATCCCAATTGCGGCAAAACTTCTCTCTTTAACATCGCCTCCGGCAGACACGAACACGTGGGAAACTACAGTGGCGTGACCGTAGATGCCAAAGAGGGAAAATTCGAGTATAAAGGTTACAAATTCATTTTGACCGACCTCCCCGGAACATATTCACTGTCGGCATACAGCCCCGAAGAATTGTTCGTAAGGGAGCACCTTATCTCGCAGATGCCCGACGTGGTGGTAAATGTAGTGGATTCGACAAATCTTGAAAGAAACCTCTATTTGAGTTCCCAACTTATCGATATGGACCTCAGGGTGGTAATGGCTCTGAATATGTATGACGAGTTCTCCCAAAGGAAAGACAAACTGGATATCAAGACTTTAGGAACTTTGCTCGGTATGCCTGTCATCCCTACCGTCAGCAAAACAGGAAAAGGAATTAACGAGCTTTTCGACTCGATTATAGATATCTACGAAAATATCCACACCAAACAAGCCCGCCATATCCATATCCATCACGGTGCGGAAGTGGAAAAAAGTATTGACAAAATCCAGCATCTGATCTGGCAGAATGAGAGCATCAAACAAAAATACTCCACCCGATACCTTGCCATCAAATATCTTGAAAATGACAAAGAGATAGCCAAAGAGATAGAGTTGTTCGAGAACCGGGACGAGATTATTGCAGCCCGCTATCAGGAAGACAAGAGAATCGAGAAACTGATGGGCACCAACCTCGAATCGGCAATCGTGGATGCCAAATATGCCTTTATCCAAGGGGCATTGAAAGAGACTTACAAACCCTCTGCCGAGTCTCCCAAAAAGAACCTGACAGACCGTATCGACTCCATCATAACCAACAAATGGCTTGCATTCCCCATCTTCATCCTCATTCTCTATGTAATGTTTGAAGCGACTTTCAAACTCGGAGAATACCCTATGATGTGGATAGAGTGGCTGGTGGAAAAATTTGCTCTGTTCATATCGACCACTATGCCTGAGGGAATTTTCAAAGATTTGATCGTGGATGGAATCATCGGAGGTGTGGGAAGTGTATTGGTATTCCTCCCAAACATCCTGATTCTGTATATGTTCATCTCTTTGCTCGAAGACTCGGGATATATGGCCCGGGCAGCATTCATTATGGACAAACTGATGCACAGAATGGGGCTGCACGGAAAATCATTTATCCCTATGATTATGGGATTCGGATGCAATGTTCCGGCAATTATGGCTACCAGGATGATTGAAGAACGCAAGAGCCGTCTGGTAACGATTCTAATCATTCCGCTAATGTCGTGCGCCGGCCGCTTACCTATATATATATTGTTGGCAGGGGCATTCTTCCCCACTATGGGCTCGATAGTGATGTTGGGAATCTACGGACTGGGTATCATCCTTGCGATAATTTCTGCAAAAGTGATCAGCCGTTTTATGAAAGAGGACGACCTGCCATTTGTAATGGAACTCCCTCCTTACAGAGTCCCCACCTCAAAATCCATCTTCAGACACACCTGGGAAAAAGGGAAACAATATCTTCAGAAAATGGGGGGAATCATTTTAGTTGCCTCAATAATTATATGGTCTTTGGGATATTTCCCTCGCCAGCAACAGGGACAGACACCTGCCCAGCAGCAGGAACAATCATACATCGGAACCATTGGAAAAGCGATCGAACCGGCACTGGAGCCTTTAGGATTTGACTGGAAAATGGGAGTGGGAATCCTCTCGGGAATTGCCGCAAAAGAATTGGTAGTCAGCACAATGGGAGTTCTTTACAATATTGACGAGGAACAACTTGCTGACGGTTCGGGAGAGACAATGCTCCAAAAAGCATTGCAACAAGCCTCCACCCCTGCAGCAGCTCTCGCCTTTATGGTATTTGTGCTGCTATACTTCCCCTGCATTGCCACATTCATTGCCATCAAACAGGAAGGAGGAGGATGGAAATGGGCCATATTCTCAGCGGTTTATACCATTATCCTGGCGTGGATAGCCGCCTTTGCAGTGTACCAGATAGGTAGTATATTCCTGTAAAATACCTACATTTGGTGATTGTACGACAAGATATAACACACTACTTTTGCATTGTGAAAAACCCATAATGTAGTGTTGAAGTAAAATGGGGTCCCAACGCATCAAAGCGAAAGGGGTCCTATTTTTGCAATATAATATTTTAACTAACTTTGGAGAAATAATTTGCGATGACAAAATACCTTACAAACTCGATAGAATACCTTACATCAGGCAAGCTGAAAATGGCAGACCTGATAAACAACGATTACAGACTCCTGTCGGTACTCTACCGCCTGGGCATCAATATGGGTTTTGGAGATGACAGCGTTATCGATATATGTTCAAAGCACAACATAAACCCATCTTCGTTTATGCTTATCTGCAACACATATATCTACGAGGGCTATATCCCATCAGACGAACTGATGCAATCTTCTGACCCTAAAGACATTATAACATATCTCCACAATTCTCATTCATTCTACATAAACACAGAACTCAGCACGATTGAGAATTACATAAATATGCTTGTCACCCCTTGCGATGCTACCCGTAAGAAAATTATCGTAAACTTCTTTTCAGAGTACCGCAGCGAAGTGAGCAACCACTTTGCATACGAAGAGGATATAGTTTTCCCCTATATCAGAACCATCTCTTCAGAAAATTCCCAAAAGAGTTACAGAATCGGAAGATTCGAGGAGAGTCACAGCAACATTGACGAGAAACTTAACGACCTGAGGAATATCCTGATGAAATATCTCCCCTCGGTGTGCGACTCGCTTTTGGCCATCAAGGTACTTTCGCATCTGTACAAGTTGGAGTACGACCTTAAAAAGCATACCTCCATCGAGAACAATATATTAATCCCTTTGGTAAATAAACTTGAGAAAAATGACAACTAACGAGAAGAAAAAAATTATTCTCATCACCCCTTCCAAGATTGTTGCCAGAGGTCTGAATGGAATTCTCAATGACTACGGCGACTTCCGTATGGAGGCTATTCTCTCCGATATATCCCGGGAGAACGAGAGTGTGCTCAAAAACACATCAGTAGATATAATTATCATAGATACAGGGCTTTGGGGCTACTCCTCTCGGAGACAGTTCCGTTCGCTCATTTCCGAATATTCTGATGCAGCTGTCATCGGTGTCAATACCCTCTCACTCGACGAAGAGAGCAAAAAACTCTATGATGACATCTTCTCCATCTACGACTCCCCCTCTGTGATAATAAACAAACTCCGCTCGGCAAACACCTCGGAAAGGGAACAGTCCGAGCAGAACAAAAACGAACTGTCACTCAGAGAGCAGGAGATTCTCGTTTGTGTGGCGAAAGGGATGCTGAACAAAGAGATAGCAGACAAATACAACCTCTCTATCCATACAGTCATTACCCACCGAAAGAACATAACAAGAAAGACCGGCATCAAAACAGTTGCCGGCCTGACAGTCTATGCTCTACTTAATAATCTGATAGATCCCAACTCAATCGAATAAATCTATCACAGCTTTAAGTTTCCAGTCGGTAAATTCAAAAGATGAATCGAACTCGTGAGGAACAGGGTTTTTCACAACCACTTTAACATCAGGTCCAACCCATAATACCACTTTTCTGAAAATATCTGTCATCTTGGTATCTTTTTCAAGAATCCTCGGAGAGAGATACAAAGTCCTCTCACTATACGACCAGAACATACCATTCCTGAGATTCTCTATATCATTCAGAGATAGCGTATTGTGCAAAATCAACGAAGATGATACCAGATAAGGGGTTCCGATAAAGCGCTCATTGCGGTGTACCTCCAGGAGCGGATAGCAAGCCATCTGCGAACACTCCTTGGTATCCTTTATATAGAACAGATTGTACTCACCTCTGTTTCCGTCGACAAGAACCTGATAATCATTATACTTCTGATAATCCACATATTCCACATAAATGGTATCTGCTGGGGCAATTCCTATTTTCTCGTAATAATCACTATTGTCGGGAAGGGCAGATACATACGAAAATGAAACTACCACCAAACCTATCAGCGAAATAATCCACAAGATAAACATTATCAGCCCGGGACGCCATTTGGGAGATTTGAGATGGAACAACAACAGAAGTCCCCAGTAAATCAATGCCACTGCCGGAATTGCCGCTACCAATATTATAGAAACTATAAACAGCACCGACACCCATTTTGAAGAAACGGTCACCATTGTTATAAAATCAGCGACACTGAAAGGAATCACCCAATCTACCATTGATACCCCCAATGCTCCGCAAATTGTAGTCAGCAATCCCAACAATCCTGCCCCTAGAACAAATACTCCAAAGACGACAGAAAATACCCTTGAAATACCTGACACTATTTTTCTTTGGGAAACCGAACCAGTCTCAGCTGCCCGGGTACCATTTTCCACCCCACGCTGGATAGCTCCTATATTATTTTCCTCTCCCCTCATACGGCATTTCTGGAAAGAGGTAACTGCGGCAGGGGTAATAATCCACAACAGAATATAAATCACCACCCACAGCAAGAACAACTCTGACTCAAAGACAATTGACAGAATCACTGCCAGCGAGAAAGCGAGTCTGAAAATAATCGGATCCAATCCAAAATATGCTCCAAGACCTGCACAAACACCTCCCACAAGTTTATTTTCTACATCCCTGTAAAGGCGTTTCTTCAGTTGGGTCTTACGGGTTCCACTGTTCACATAATCCCCGTCCAGATCTTCCACCGAACCCAAAATCGCTATAAGTTCCTCAACCATAGCCACCGGAACAATTCTCTCGCGATATCCCCTCTCCGAGAGAATCTCGCTGATGCGCTCCTCTATGCCGCTTACGATCTCATCGGCATTGGGATTCTCTGCATAATGTTCTTCCAAAGATGAGATATATTGCTCGAGTCTGAGGTGAGCCTCCCTCTCTATAGAGAATGCAACATTTGCAATACTTACCTTTATAATATCTTCCATAACATTCAATTTACATTAACCTCTCAAACACTCAATCGTCTGCACCAGCTCCCTCCAGACATTGTCCATCTCCGAAAGAGCCTGACGACCCTTTTCAGTTATCATATAATACTTACGGGGAGGGCCCTGAGGTGACTCCTCCCAACGGTAACTGAGCAGCCCCTGATTCTTTTGTCTTATCAGCAGAGGATACAAAGTTCCCTCCACCACTATCATTTTGGCCTGCTTGAGTTCCGCGATAATAGATGAAGCATAAGAGTCCTTCTTATTCAGAATACTCAAGATACAGTACTCGAGCACCCCTTTCCTCATCTGCGCCTTTACATTATCCAAGTTACTGTCCACTACTTCCATAGCCTATCTCTTTTGGTGAAACATCCTCAAATTTTCGGCAGTAGCCGGAATTCCATACATTGCACATTTCTCTATCGCTGTCTTTGCCTGAGGCACCACTATCCATAATATCAGATATAGCCACAATCCGAAAGAGAAACACAATACAGAAATGAGCATCAGTATTCTGATCAGCAATAAATCCTGCTTAAAATAGTGTGCCAAACCTGCACAGACTCCGGCAATGGAACCTTGATCCAAGTCGCGGAAAAGTTTCTTGGGGACATCATTCCTGAATATAAAATCGGGCTGGGGGTCAGCAGCATACTGCTCATTCTGCGAACCGTCCGGCATTCCCAACATATCGATCACCTTATTTACAAGGGCAATATTCACCACCTCCTGACCATAAGACAACGATTCTGTGAAAATCTCTGCAATACGCATTTCGATTTCATCCATTACCTCTTTTGTGGAAAATCCCATTCCTGTTTTACGGCGGAAATTTTCAAGATAGTTACTTAGTGCGCCATACGCATCTTCGTCGATAACGAAACTTCTTCCACCGATACCGACATTTATTATTTTCTTCATATTATAATATTTTTATCGGGCTGCGTTAGCAACCCACTATTTTTTCTCTTAAATTATTTTGCACTGCAAGTATATATAAATTTTAGACTACTTTGTATCACAAGGTACTGAAATTTTAAAAAAACTTGCCGTTTCGGGGCAAGTTCTCTTTTCACATTGCTGAAAATTAGTTTTGAGCACTTGTGGTATCAATGATTCCTGGGAACTCAGGTTGAGCAGCGGGTGTTCCGGTTTGCTCAAGTTTCTCAAGAACTGCATTGCTTTTTTGAGTGTGTGAAGGGATAAATGCTGTAGCCAACACACAAAGAGCCAAAATCACAATAGCCAATACCCAGGTTGCTTTTTCCAAAAAGTCAGCAGTTTGACGAACACCGAATGTTTGATTGCCTGAAGCAAAATTCGCTGCCAATCCACCACCTTTTGAATTTTGGATAAGAACAACCAATGTCAAAAGCAGGCTCGCAATGATTATTAAAATAGAAATTGCTATGTACATAACTTATAAGTGTTTCTTTATTTCTGATTTAAAGGCTGCAAAGTAAGCACTTTTTTCCGGATATAACAAAATAAGTTTGTCATAAACCTCAATTGCACGCTCATAAAGCTCTTGCTCTGCGTAAATTCGGGCAAGTGTCTCGGTATAATAAGACTCATCTTTGAACTCCGAAGCGATGAATTCTTCCTTGGGTGATTGCTCCTGAGGTGCAATCAAAAGATTGAACGAATCCATACCATCTTTTGAAAGACCTTCGAAGTCTGAGTTTGAGAAATAGTCTCCGCCAACGATATAAACATCCCGTTTGACCTCCTTTTCCACAAGCTTCCGGGTTTGGGCAGAATCCTCTGCCAGGGGATGTTGCTCTGCGTGATCTGCTATTGTGGGAGCAGAACTGCCCTGATGTTTCAGACTCTCGTCTATGGTAACGGAATCAAAATAATCGAGTTCATAGACAGGGCCGACAAACTCAGAAGAATCAATTGATTCCAATGAAGTGACATAACTTTGGATAAAAGGCTCCTTCTCGGGATAAATATAAAGATTTGTCCTTCTAAGAGCATCATTGCGATACTCGTCCCCAAGGGAAGACATCTTGATAAGAAGCTCCTTTCGGGCAAAGGCAAACCAAGGGTAGACTGAAAGAATCTTTTCAATCTCTCCTACTGTCATATTTTTTATTCCAAGAGCCTTCATTTTTACCAATTAGCAACTGTAGCGTTGAAAATATCCTCCACCAACATCTCTATAATCTCCTCACAAAGAGAGTCCTGCACTGCATCAAGCATTTGTGTCGAGTCATAATCTGCATAAGCGGAGAAAGACTTCTCAAAATCCTCTTCGGGGTGAAGACGGTTGGTGAAATATATTTTTACTGTAATTGTCAGACGGTTCTGGGCAGCCACCTCGTCAGAGGTAATCGCCACTGGTTTGGTATCATATCCTGTAATTTCTCCTGAGACATTCAGGTCCCCATTCTCGGGCAACATTTCCAAAGATGTGAGTTGGAGATATTTGTCGATAAGGGCATCTGTCAAAGATGAACTCAACGATGGATTTACCAGCAACGCCTTGTACTCGAAATATTCCACAGCACAAGTTTTGACATCGGGCTGGATAGAAGTTCCCGAGAAAGAATAGATACCGCATCCCCCTACCATAAAGGGAAACAATACCATTATTATATATAGGGCAAATTTTCTCATCTTACTTCTTTTTCATTTTTTTGATTTTGCGATATAAAGTCCTCTCAGATATTCCGAGTTCCTGTGCGGCAGCTTTACGGTTTCCTGCGTGTTTTTCAAGGGCATTGCGGATCAGATCCACATTTACATCCTCTATCGTGCGGGGAGTTTCA
>JAZRBT010000060.1:0-11328 GCA_045635245.1 Candidatus Coprenecus sp. | reverse complement strand
GGCATTTCGCCTTTCCAATTCTTATTTCAGGCGGAAGACGTAAGTAATGGTTCCTTTTTGGGCTGCGGGGGCGGTAGAGCTGGTATTGAATTTTGCTTGTCGTGCAGCTTCTTCTGCTGCTTTCCAGAGATTTTTGTCGGTGACAGTGGTACCGACTGCACCGGCAGTGGCATTTATGACATTGCCGTAGTTGTCCACAATGATTTCAACCACTACTGTTCCTGATTTTTCGACATCGTAGGATGGATGAGGGAGGAATCCTTTTACTGAACGTCCCTGGAGTCTTGCGGTGGGCTCTCCATTGGCATTTCCTTGAGATGTGTTTCCTTCAATATGTCCGGCGGATAGGTTGTCGGATGGTTTGTCAGCTGCCTGTGGGGCAAGTGTGTCGGGTTTGTTTCTGTTGCTGGAGAACAGGGCTCTTCTGTCTATCTCTTTTTTGCGTGGGGGCTCGGGAACTTCCACATCACCTTCGGGACCGATAGTGGTCTCATCTCCGTGAGTCGATTGTTCCGCAGCAATGGGCGCTTCCGATTTTTGAACGAGTTTTATATCATTCTCGGGGTTTGCATTTTTTGCACGAGGCTCTTTGGAACCGGTAGTTACAATAGGTTTTTCCTCTATTACGGGTTCTGAAAAGTCTATAAGGATTCCTTGCTCCGGTGGTGGTGGATATACATAAGTGAGTCCGCTGCCAATGGCAACTCCGAGCAATAGCAAGTGAATTGCAAGGGTGGTGAACACCCCTACAATTTTACCTGTCTTGTCAAATGGAGAATCGTATTTTGATTGATTTTCTCGCATAGTTTACTCCGGTGATGTTGCCAGAATTACTTTGTATTTGTTTCTTTTTGCGATATTCATAACATTCACCACTTGTTCGATGGGAACAGTTTTGTCGGCATAGATGGAGAATGTAGGATCATCCTCTTCCATAAGGAGATTCTGAAGCTCTTTTTCCAAAGAACTGAATGCTACAGGTTTCTCTTTTCCGTTGAGGTGGTATGAATATGTGTTCTTGTTGGGATAATGTTTGATAGAGACACTTACAGTCGCCTTTGCCGATACTTGATTGGTACTTTTTGGCAACAGTAACTTCAATGCGTTGGGATTGATTAGTGTTGAGGTTACCAAAAAGAAGATAAGCAGCAGAAAGACAATGTCGGTCATCGATGACATTGAGAATCCCGAATCAACTTTTGTTTTTCTTCTGATTCCCATTGTTATTCTTCTTTAGCAGATGTTCTCATTGTGGGCTCAGCCGGTTCGTGCAACATATCCATAAATTCGATGGTGTTGTTCTCCATTTTGAAGATGAGGTCCGAGATTTTTGCTGAAAGGTAGTTGTAACCGAAATATGCGATGATACCTACGAAAAGACCACCTACGGTAGTTACCATTGCGGTGTAGATACCTCCTGATAATAGGGTAATATCGATATTGTTACCTGCTTGTGACATATTGAAGAATGCCTGAATCATACCGATTACAGTTCCAAGGAAACCGATCATTGGAGCTCCACCAGAGATGGTTGCAAGCATTGGAAGTCCTTTTTCCAAACGGGCAATTTCCACATTACCGGTATTTTCCACTGCAGCCTGGATGTCTGAAAGTGGACGACCGATTCTTTCGATACCTTTCTCAATCAGACGGGCAATGGGAGAGTTGTTTGCTTTGCAAAGGTTCAATGCCGCTTTGATTTTGCCTTCGTGGATAAGGTTGTGGATATTATTCATAAAATGGGGGTCGATTTGAGATGCTTTTCTGATCGCCCACCATCTGCTTCCAAATATATAGATGGCCATTATCGAAAGGGCAAGGAGGATAAGCATCAGCCAACCTCCTGAGAAGGCCATTTGAATTAGTGACATTTTTTGAGGTGCTTGTTCAAGTTCTTGCACCAAAACTTCCGGATCTGTTTGTAGTAGTGTTAGTAACATATTTATTTTTAATTATTTATTTGTCAAATTCGTATGGATATGTGATTCCGCTGAAAAACAGGGCGTGTCCAGATACCGACTGGCCCGCTTTTGTTCTGTTTTTGTCTTCCAGAAGTTCCAATATCCATTGCTCGTCTTTTTTCCCTCTTCCGATTTCGAGGAGAGTACCCACTATCGCTCTCACCATATTTCTCAAAAAGCGGTCTGCGGTGATAGTGAAGCGGTAGTATCCGCTATCTCCCACAATCCCTGTTTCGGGGATATACTTTTCCCATTTTGCATAGGTGATTTCACAAATGGATGTGTTGTTTCCCCCGTGCAGTTTTTCAAAACAACTGAAGTCCCTTTTCCCTATCAAAAATTGTGCAGCTCTGTTCATTTTCTCGATATCGACAGGGAATTTGTAAAAAAGTGAATATTGTTTTACAAAAGGATCTTTGTGGGTGTGGACATAATACCTGTAAGTTCTTGAGGTGGCATCAAATCTGGCGTGGGCATCGTTTTTAACAGTGCAAATGTTTGTTATAACGATGTCTTGCGGCAAAATGGCATTTGTTTTGTAGATTATCTTGTCGAGTTGGCCGATGATTTGGGTGTTCTCAGAGTCAAAATGGGCAATATATCCAACAGCATTCACTCCGCTGTCTGTCCTTCCTGCTCCGACCACATCTATTTCTTCCCCTAAAATTGATGACAATGCCTTTTCAATGCACTCCTCGACGGTAATTCCGTTGTTCTGGATCTGCCATCCGCAGTAATTGGCCCCATTGTAGGATATTGTCACAAAGTACCTCATTATTGGAAAAAAACTATAAATTTGTGGTTTATTTGCGTACAAAAATACAAATATTTTAATATGGATACCGTAAACATAAAAGAATTAAATGAACGAATTAAAGAAGAGAGTGCATTTGTAGATATTCTCTCTATGGAAATGTCGAAAGTCATAGTGGGACAGAAGCACTTGATAGAGAACCTTTTAATTGGTTTGCTGGCTAACGGTCATATTTTGTTGGAAGGTGTTCCCGGATTGGCGAAAACTTTGGCAATCAATACATTGGCGTCGTCAGTCAATGCTAATTTCAATCGTATTCAGTTTACTCCGGATCTTTTGCCTGCCGATGTTTTGGGTACATTGATCTATAGTCAGAAAAGTGAGCAGTTCCAGATAAAGAAAGGTCCCATTTTTGCCAATTTCATTTTGGCGGATGAGATCAACCGTTCTCCGGCAAAAGTTCAGTCGGCTCTTTTGGAGGCAATGCAGGAGCGTCAGGTGACTATCGGTGACGAGACTTTCAAGCTTCCCGAACCATTCCTTGTTATGGCGACACAGAACCCTATCGAACAAGAGGGTACTTATCCTCTTCCTGAGGCTCAGGTTGACCGTTTTATGTTGAAGGTAGTGGTCTCTTATCCTAAGAAAGAGGAAGAGAAACTGATTATCAGAATGAATAACAGTGGCTCGTTCCCTAAGGCGAAGGCTGTTGTTACCCCTGAAGATATCGTAAGAGCCAGATCAGTCGTGAAGGATGTCTATATGGATGAGAAAATCGAAAGATACATTGTCGATATAGTTTATGCAACCCGTACTCCTGAAGAGTATGGTCTTGGCAAACTTAAAGATTTGATTGCTTACGGAGGCTCTCCCCGTGCATCTATCTCTCTTGCAATGGCTTCAAAGGCTTATGCTTTTATCAAAAGAAGAGGATATGTCATTCCTGAGGATGTACGTGCAGTATGTTATGAAGTGCTACGACACAGAATCGGACTTACTTACGAGGCAGAGGCTGAAAATATCACTACCGAGAATATTATTTCAGAAGTATTGAACGCAGTAGAAGTTCCCTAATAGTATATGGAAAACGAACTTTTAAAGAAGGTACGAAAAATTGAGATTAAGACCAGGGCTCTTTCTTCTCAGATTTTTGCCGGAGAGTATCATTCAGCATTTAAAGGTCGTGGTATGGCCTTTAGTGAAGTGCGTGAATATCAATACGGTGACGATGTGAGAAATATGGACTGGAATGTCACTGCACGTATGCACGCTCCTTATATCAAAGTATTTGAGGAGGAGAGGGAGCTTACTGTGGTGTTGCTTATCGATGTGAGTGCTTCTCGTCTTTTTGGTACCACCTCCAAAACTAAAAAAGAGTTGATGGCAGAGATTGCTGCCGTTTTGGCTTTTTCTGCATCTGTCAATAATGATAAGGTGGGGGCTCTCTTTTTCAGTTCAAAGGTTGAAAAGTTTATTCCACCCAAAAAGGGAAGAAGCCATTTGTTGAGAATTATCAGAGAGATTCTTGAGTTTCATCCCGAAGATATGGGTACAGATTTGAGTGAACCTCTAAGATTTTTGACAAATGCCATCAAAAGGCGTTGTACTGCATTTGTCCTTTCAGATATGCTCGATTTGAATCAGGATGTCAAACCTCGTTACGAGGATGCTCTGAAAGTGGCAGTCGGACGACACGATATTTCAGTTATCAATATTTATGATGAGCGCGAGAGGACTCTTCCCGATGTGGGACTTATCGCTGTGAGGGATAATGAGACTTCCCGTATGGAGTTTGTAGATACTTCCAGACGAGTTGTCAGAGAGCAGTACCAGCAGTGGAGCAATAAGGCTCATCAGGCAACGATGACCCTTTTGAGAAAATATAAAGTAGATACTGTAAGTGTCAGAACTTGTGATGATTATGTTAAATCTTTGGTGACTCTGTTTAAAACCAGAACATAGTATGAGAAGAATTTTAATATTGATGGCAGTTATGCTCTTTTGCGGAGTAAAGGGACTTTCGGGGCAAGAGTTGCTCTCAAGTACCCTTTCTCGTGATACCATAATGATAGGCGACCAGATAGAGTGGGTTTCCAAGTTCAATCTCCCTTCGGGATTGACTTTGAAGATTGACTCGATGGCAGGGTATGTTGTTCCCGGGGTGGAGTTGATAGGAGATTTCAAGATAGATACTGTCAAAAGAAAGAGAGGACTTTCTGAGGTGCACGCCAGAGCGACCATTACATCTTTTGACAGCGGAAGTTATAAGATGCCACCCTTGGTGGTATATATCTATAGAGGAGAAGAACTCGAAGATACCCTGAGACTCAAAGAGATACCACTGGAGGTTACTACCATTCCGGTAGATACTGCCACTTATCAGATGTTTGATTTGAGGTCGAATTTCAATTATCCTGTCACTTTCTCAGAAGTGGCAATGTGGGGAGGTTCAGGCATTGCAGTGTTGGGACTGCTGGCATTGGTTATTTATCTGATTGTCAAATCGAGAAGAAAAGATAAACCTCAGGAGAAGGCAAAACCCAAGGATCCGGCACATATCATTGCATTGAGGGAGCTCGACCATATCAGTGGTGAAAAATTGTGGCAAAACGGGCAGGAAAAACTTTTCTATACCAAGGTTACCGATGCCCTCAGAATATATCTTGAGGATAGATATGACATCAGAACTATGGAGAGAACTTCTGCGGAAATTCTCTCTGATATCTCCAAAAAAGAATTGAAAAAAACTGATTATGAGTTGCTTGAGGAGATATTCTCGGTTTCGGATCTTGTCAAATTTGCCAAATATATAGCAACGCAGCAGGAGAATGAGGAGACGATTCCCAAGGCTGTTAAATTTGTTACGAATACATATTTGAAAGATGAGTAATATGTTTTTTGAATATCCGCAGTTGCTCTATTTGGAGTTTTTGTTGCTCCCGATGATATTGATTTATCTTTATCGGGAACTCTTTGGTAGGAGACCATATATTTCGGTCCCGACCATTGCTCCTTTCAAGAGCCAGCAGAGTATAATTAAGAACTTGTTGAGGCATTTGCCTTTTGTGTTGAGGTTGATAACTGTCGCCCTCATTATTGTGGCAATAGCCCGTCCCAGAACCTCTTCCACTATTCAAAAGACTGATGCAGAAGGGATTGATATAGTTTTGGCATTGGACGTCTCTACCAGTATGTTGGCAAGGGACTTCACTCCTGACAGAATCGAGGCAGCGAAAGATATTGCCATCGAGTTCATTTCCCAGCGTCCCTCAGACAGAATAGGTGTGGTGGTCTTTGCCGGAGAGAGTTATACCCAGTCTCCATTGACCACTGACCGTGCCACATTGATAAATCTGATCAAAGAGATTCAATGCGGTCTGATAGATGATGGTACGGCGATAGGTAATGGTCTTGCCAATGCTGTGGCGCGTCTGAAAGACTCTCAGGCGAAGAGCAGGGTGGTGATTCTCCTTACCGACGGGGTGAACAACAGCGGTGAGGTGGCTCCGGAAATGGCTGTTGAGATAGCCAAGACATATGGAATAAGGGTATATACTATCGGTGTCGGAGCTATGGGTACTGCTCCATATCCCGTTATGACTCCTTTTGGAGTGAGAGTGATGGATGTGGAAGTGGAGATCGATGAGAAATTGTTGCAGGATATTGCTTCTCAAACGGGAGGAACATATTTCAGAGCGACTGACAATACCAAATTGATGCAGATTTATTCCGAAATCAATCAGATGGAAAAAGTGCGTGTATCGGTAGATTCTTTCCCGGTTTACAGCGAGCAGTTCGGAAAGTTTGCTTTTTGGGCAATGTTGGCGTTTTTATTGGAAATTTTAATTAGAATTTTCGCAGCAAGGAGGATTAGCTAATGATTTATTTTGCTCAAGCACAATATCTTTTCCTTATTTTTCTGATTCCTGTAATCTTTATAGGTTATGGTATTGCAAGACGAATCAGAAAAAATAGAATTGCCAGGTTCGGAGAGCCTGCACTGGTGGAAAATCTTACTCCGACCGCTTCCCGAAGGAAGGGTTGGGTTAAATTGATATTTATCTCTTTGGCACTGCTTTTCTTCTCAATAGGAATGGCCCGTCCGCAGTTGGGAGCCATTTTGAAAGAGAAAGAGATTAATGGTGCCGAGATTATGATAGTTCTTGATGTATCCAACTCGATGTTGGCAGAGGATTACTCTCCCAACCGTCTGGAAAGGGCAAAGTTGGCTATCTCGAAACTGGTGGATGAATTGCAAGGGGACCGTATCGGACTGATTATTTTTGCGGGGCAGTCATTTGTGCAGCTTCCCATTACATCAGATTACGTCTCTGCCAAAATCTTCCTCAATTCGATAACCACTGAGTCTGTTCCTGTACAGGGAACTGCCCTTGGAGATGCTATCCGTACAGCATTGAGGAGTTTTACTTCGGAGAGTGAAAACAGCCGCGCGGTGATTTTGATTACTGACGGGGAAAATCACGAAGATGATCCTGTCTCTGCTGCCAAAGATGCTTTGAGTGTCGGTGCAAAAGTATTCTGCGTGGGTGTCGGCTCTTTTGAAGGAAAACCTATTCCTGTAAATGGAGAACTGTTGAAAGATCAGGATGGTAATATCGTGGTTACAAAGCTGGACGAGGCGACCCTCCGGGATGTTGCCAATGCCGGTGGTGGTATTTATGTCAGGGCGGCAAATGCTGAATTCGGCCTTAATCCGATTATTGATGAGATCAAGGATATGGAGGCCCAGAAATATCAGTCGGTCGTTTTTGAAGAATATGATGAACAATATATGTATTTTTTTGCGATAGCACTTTTCTTCTTGTTGATAGAGTTTTTGATTTCCAACACCAGAAATAACAGAACCTTGTTTGGCTCCAATGCAAAATATCTTTTGGTTCCTGTGCTGATGTTGGGAAGCATAAGCGGTTTTGCCCAAACTGACAAAAGTGAAGTCCGTTCAGGAAACAGGGCTTTCAAGAAGGGAATTTATGACAAAGCATTGGTGGATTATCAAAGGGCATTGTTGAAGGATTCAACATCAGTCAATGCTAATTTCAATACTGCCAATACCCTTTATCGTATGGAGAATTATGCTGAAGCCCAGGGTTATATGGATGCTGTACAGGTCGATTCTCTAAAGTTGCATTCTCCTGAAAAGGCAACCGATTATTTTTACAATAAAGGAAATCTTGCACTGAAACAAAAGAATTATCAGCAGGCAGTGGAGGATTTTAAGGAGTCGTTGCGAATTTCTCCTGATAATATCGATGCAAAAAGTAATCTTGCTTATGCTCAGAAGATGCTGCAAAATCAACAGAATCAGCAGAATCAACAAAATCAGGACCAGAACCAGCAAGATCAGAACCAGCAGGATCAGCAAAATGACCAGCAGCAGAACGATCAGCAACAGCAGGACCAGCAAGACGATAACCGGAACAAAGATCAGGACCAGAATAAAAACAATCAGGATCAGCAGCAACAACAGCAGCAGAATGATTCTGAGAATCAACCAAAAATAACTCCTCAGACTGCAAATCAGATGTTGCAGGCTATCGAAGACAAAGAGAAGGAGACACAGGAGAAAGTAAAGAAAGCTAAGGCTTTGGAACAGAAGAAGAAAAAGAAAGAGAAGAATTGGTAATATGAGAAGGGTTAAATTATTGAATCTATTTTTGCTGTTTGCAGCAATTTTTACTTCACAGATACTTTTTGGACAGTCGGAACTTACGGTATCTGCACCCAATGTGGTGTCCCAATCTGAAATGTTCAGAGTGGTGTTCACAGCTAATGGGCAGACCTCTGATTTTAAAGCCCCTTCATTCGAAGGATTTGAGGTTTTGTCAGGACCGACCCCTTCGTCGAGCAGCAGCACGCAGATAATCAATGGAAAGGTGACTCACTCGGTAGAAAAGAGTTTTACATATATGCTGCGTCCGACAAATGTCGGCAAATTTGTGATTGGTCAGGCTCAGGCAACTGTAGATAAGACTTTGTGCAAAAGTTCCCCTGTTACAATAGAGGTTATCAAGGGGGATGTTAAGAAGAAAGTTCCTGCAGCGGGAGATGATTTGATGTTGCGAATTGTGACCAACAAGTCTTCAGTGGTTAAGGGTGAGCCTGTTGTGGCAGAAATCAAATTATATGTGCAGAGTTCTTCAATCAGTAATTTGGAAGATATAAGGTTTCCCTCATTCAATGGTTTCTGGAGTCAGGATATCGAGACTATTTCCAATATCCAATTCAGCAGAGAGAATTTCAAAGGACAGATTTATAACTCGGCGGTATTGAAAAAGGTGCTGTTGATTCCTCAGCAGACAGGAGAACTTGTGATTGATCCCGCAGAACTTGTATGTCTGATTCAGGTGCGTAACAATCAGACTCCCCGTTCTATTTTCGACGATTTCTTCGAGTCATACCAGACAATCAGAAAGAGGGTTGTTTCGGAAAAGGTTTCCATAAATGTTTCACCGCTTCCGGCAGGTGCTCCGGCATCTTTTAAAGGGGCTGTAGGCCGCTTCTCGATAGATGTTTCATTGTCAACAGATTCGTTGAGTGCTCACGAGGCAGCTTCGTTGAAGGTATCTGTTTCCGGTAAAGGAAATCTTAACCTTATCGAGACACCTTCGGTGGTATTCCCTGCCGATTTCGAGTCATACGATGTTAAGAAAGTAGATAAAACAGAGGCGGGAGTTGACGGATTCAGTGGTGTGAGGGTTTTTGAATATCCATTTATTCCCCGCAGTCAGGGAGAATTTGAAATACCTCCTGTAGAGTTTTCGTATTACGATATTCAGTTGAAGGAGTACCGTACTTTGAAGAGTCCTCCCAAAAAACTCTCTGTCAAGGCAGGAAAAGATGGTCAGGCCACTGTTATACAAGGTGGTGGTAAGCAGAATGTCAAGAATCTGAGCAAGGATATCAGATTTATTGCCACTTCGTCCAAGGGACTTGCAAAAAGAGGAGATGCGATAGTCGCTTCTGCGTCAATGTATATTTCTGTTTCGGTAATTGTGATTTTGTTCTTTGTGGTTTCTTCATTTGTCAAGAGGAATATCAGATTGAGAAGTGATGTCGCAGGCAGCAAGAACAGAAAGGCAAAGAAGGTGGCTAAAGCGAGATTGAAAAATTGCGAATTGTTCCTAAAACAGTCGCTCAGAGTGGCATTTTATGAAGAACTTCACAAGGCAGTTGAGGGTTATGTTTCAGATAAACTTATGCTTCCTGTGGCAGATCTATCTCGTGAAAATATCAGAGAACAATTGGTGTCAAAAGTGAAGGATCCGGCACTTATTGACGAATTGTTTGGGTTGTTGGATGCTTGTGAGTTTGCAAGATATGCCCCTTCTGCAGATTCTTCATCAATGGAGAGAGATTATCAGAGTGCAGTTAAAATAATTTCAGAATTGGAGAGTTAGGAATATGAAAAAGTTATTTGTTACGATATTGTTGTCAGTCGCTTCGCTTGGGCTTTTTGCTCAGAATGCCGATTCGCTATGGCGTGATGCTGTCAATGCATACACAGGTGGAAATTATGAGGTGGCGCTCAGAAGTTTCTCCCAACTGGAGTCTGAGGGTTATGCCTCTGCCCAGTTGTATTATAATGTGGGTAACTGCTATTATAAAATGGGTGATTACCTCGGAAAGGCTATTCTCTATTATGAGAGGGCTTTGTTAATGGACCCTTCGTTTGAGGATGCACAGGTGAATCTATCTATAGCTCAGGAATATACATTGGATAAAATAGAGTCGGTTCCGGAATTTGTCTTTGTCACTTATATCAGAAATCTGATGAAGAGTGCTTCTTCCGATTTTTGGGCAATTCTATCTTTGTCGCTATTTGCGATAACAGCTGTATTGCTTCTTTTGTTCCGCTTTGCTCCCTCGATCGGGGTGAGGAAGATTTCATTTGCAGTGGCAATTCTGACTCTTCTGCTCTCTCTATCTTCTTTCTTCTTTTCGGTTAAATTGAACAGGATTCAAACTCTGGAAAATCAGGCGGTAGTACTCGCTCCGGTAAGTTCAGTCAAGAGTTCTCCTTCAGCCTCGGAGCAGTCTCTGTTTATTTTGCACGAAGGGACAAAGGTAGATGTGCTCGATGTTCTTGGGGAGTGGATCAGAATAGAGCTTGCCGACGGTCGTCAGGGATGGATTCAGAAAAAGGATATAGAAATTATATAATAGGAAATATATGACATTGATAAAATCAATTTCGGGAATCAGAGGGACCATTGGAGGTCAGGTAGGAGATTCGTTGACTCCCGTAGATATAGTGAAATTTGTGGCAGCGTATTCTACGATGCTTATAAATAAATTTGGAACAGAACGCAGACTGAAAGTGGTCGTAGGGCGTGATGCGAGAATTTCGGGGGCAATGGTTGATTCTATTGTCTGCGGAACCCTCACTTCGTGTGGAATAGATGTGGTAAATGCCTCGTTGGCTTCTACTCCGACAGTGGAAATGGCTGTAGTTTTTGAAAGTGCCGATGGTGGTATTATTATTACAGCTTCCCACAATCCCCGTCAGTGGAATGCTTTGAAACTCCTCAATGAAAATGGCGAATTCCTTGATGCAGAGGAGGGTGCTGAGTTGTTGGAGATAGCTGAGTCGGG
>JAZRBT010000059.1:0-8659 GCA_045635245.1 Candidatus Coprenecus sp. | reverse complement strand
TGACTGCCAATCCTAACAGGAGAAGCGCAATCACAAATTTAAATTTCTTCATTTTGGTAAAATTTAATATGTAGTATATATAATAAACAAAAGTATACAATTTTTTAAAATGTGGAATACCTCTTTCAATTAAATACTACCTTTGTTCGTTCAAACAATGCCATTATGGAGAAAGTTACCAAAGATAGATTATGGACGAGGAATTACATATTTGTATGTATTTCGGGATTTATGATGTCATTTGCATTTTATATCCTGGTGCCGACCTTGCCATTTTATCTTCGTGATACATTTTCTATAGGGCAGACCCTTATAGGTGTTGTCCTCTCCTGTTATGTCGTGGCAGTGCTGAGTGTACGCCCTCTGGCTGGTTTCATAGCCGATACTCTCCCCAGAAAAGGGGTATATGTGGTCTCTTACCTGCTCTTTGTGGCTGCATTCAGCGGATATTTTTATATAACAGCATCGTTGGTGGGATTTATCCTGTTGAGGGTGTTCCACGGATTTGCTTTTGGAATGTTGACCACTACGGGAAATACTCTGGTAATCGATGTAATGCCCTCTTCCAGAAGGGGCGAGGGTCTTGGCTATTACGGGGTTACAAATAATCTTGCGATGGCATTCGGACCGATGGCAGGACTCTTTATCGTAGCCTCGGGAAACTACAGCCTCCTTTTTGCCACCTCGCTGGCAACCGGAATTACAGGACTGTGCTTCTCTCTGATGGTCAGAACTACCAAAGAACCCAACCGTGAAAAGAAATCCCAGCCCCTCTCTGCCGACAGATTTTTCCTGAGAGAGGGAATCCGGGCTTGTTTCTCTTTCTTCCTGCTGGCAATTCCATACGGAATGACTACAAGTTTTGTGGCAATCTATGCCAATCAGTCGGGAATGACCCAGAATACAGGTTTCTTTTTTACAATTATGGCAGCAGGGCTGATTGCCTCCAGATTACACTCCGGGAAACTTGTCGACAAAGGGTTTATTACCCAGACCATCAAAACGGGAATCACTATTGCCTTGTTTGGTGCAATCCTCGAGGCATCTCTCTCGAGCATAGCATCTTACAATCTCAGTTTAGGTTATGTCGGATATTTTCTGACAGCTTTCCTTTTTGGCTATGGATTCGGAACTATTTTCCCTGCATACAATACCTTGTTCATTAATCTTGCTCCAAACTCCAGAAGGGCTACTGCCAATGCAACCTATCTCACCGGGTGGGATGTGGGAATCGGTGCTGGGATGCTTATAGGAGGGGCTTTGGCAGAATTTGACTATGTTTATTGTTATATGCTGGGTGTGGTTCTGATAATTATGTCATTGATTTTCTTTACGAAACAGGTGACACCGCACTTTCATAAATACAGACTTCGCTGATGAAATTGAATATAGGAGATTCGGTCATTTTTATGGACTCCAATTTAAGGGGCAAAATTACTTGCCTCTCTCCTCGGGTGGAGGTGGAACTCGAGGACGGATTTGTCATTCAGGCATATCCGGGGGAGTTTTTTGTGGTAAATCCTGCTGAAGTGGAAAAGTTGGAGCAAATCTCACCCAAGGGGGGTACTTCCAAGAATCAGGCTCCTGCTTCAAAACAGAGTTCACAGAAAGGGCCTCAGGCAAAGCATCTTACCATCGATCTTCATATCGAGGCAATTCCTTCGGGACATAAAGTTCCCAAAGGGGCTCAGCTCCCTTTCCAGTTGGATTATTTCCGTCAGATTCTCAGGGCAAATCTCAAACACCGCGGTATGAAAATCTCTTTTGTCCACGGAGTGGGGGACGGTATTTTGAAAGATGCGATAAGGAGAGAGCTGGACGAGGTTTTTGCCCTTAAATGTACCTATTTGCCGGGGGCGGCAGGAGTGACAGTTGTGACAATTAGATAAATATCATTATTTTTGCCCAAAATCGAGATTATGGAAGAATTGGAATATTATAACAACTTTGAAGACAACCTGCAGAGGGAAATGATAAAATTGTGCAATTCCCTCGGTATGATGGACAGCGTATTGCTTAACAGTGAGGATATTGACTTGAAATGGGCTGACTATGCCGACGATTATATGGCAGATGCCATCGAGCAGATAAACGAATATCCCGAGGTGGCTATCGCTTGGGCTGCTTATATGGGAATGGCAGTGGCACAATGGTGGGATTCAGACTGGAAGAAAAAGCGCAATAACGGTTATAAAATGTTTTATGGCCCGAAAGGTTTTGACGATATGGATGATTATATCGTGGAGAAGGTGTTGGGATTCCCTATCTCATCGATGGAGGCTCGCCAGATTGCAGGAGTTGCATACTCTTGTGCCCAAAAGGCTATCAATATGATCCAAAAAGAGCAGATCGAATTTGGAACAGCCAAGGCTTTCTATGTGTTGTCCCGTACCGTTAAGGTGATGTATCGTATCGGAGCATCTATGCAACTCAGAAGATTGGGTTACAAGATGGAGAAGATGCATTTAAATTAATGCCTTCAACATATCATCAGTTGAATCGAAGTAGTAATCTGCTTCGATTTTTTCTTTTTCTACAATACCAAGTTGTGAGAGTCCGAAGTGGCAACCTCCGTTTCTGGCACACATATAGTCGTTGAAAGTATCCCCGATGTAAATCATTTCAGAGGGAGTTATGCCGCAAAGTTGGCAGTAAGTCTCCACAGGCGCTCCGTCGGGTTTGGGGCGTGGGGTGTTGTCAGAGCAAACGATTACCCCGATGTATGGCTCGAGCAGCTTCATAAGTGGCTCTGCATCAAATTCTGAGCGTTTTCTCGAGGTGATGATTCCCAATTCGAGCCCTGCCTCTTTCATTTTTGCCAACATCTCAATCACTCCCGGAAAGAAATTTACCATTGTGTGGTTCTTTGCATAAAATTCCCCCCAAAGTCTGTATGCTGTGGCAAGTTGATCTTTCAGTCCAAAATGGAGCATTGCATTCAAACCGGTCATTCCGAGAATGAAACGGAGTTCATCTATGGTGTAATTTTCATTCAGGAGGGTGTTGAGGGTCTCTTTCCAGGTGGTTAGCAGTCCCTTCTCGCTGTCGAGAATGGTATTGTCGATATCGAAAACAATGTGTTTATATTTCATCGCTATGGGGAGTCAGTTTTTTGCAAATATAATTGAATCTGAGGTAGAATGTCACAGCTGCGATGGCAAGTCCCAAGGCAAGGCCGATCCATACCCCCGAAGGTCCTAATCCGAATTTGAATCCCAAAAGGTATCCGGCAGGAAGACAGATTATGTAATAGGCTACCAATGAGAAGAATAGGGGAAGTTTGATATCTTTCAGACCTCTCAAAGAGGACAAACTTGCCAATTGTACTGCATCGAAAATCTGGAACAATGCCAATATTATTATCAGTTCCTCGGCTATAGGAACGACATTCATATCCTGAGTAAAAGCAAATGGCAGAATGCCTCTCATCAGGACAAAAATGATTCCGCAAAGGGACATAAATGCGGCAGCAATGTGGACAGATGCTTTTCCAGCCATCTCAGTCTCGTGGTAGTTTCCTCCTCCGAACTGGTGGGATACCCTGATTGTCGCTGCAGCACCTATTCCGGTGGCTATCAGGAATGTAAATGTCGAGAGAGTTTGTGCAATCTGGTGTGCTGCAAGCTCATATTTGCCGAGCCATCCGACCATTATGGCAGCCAAAGAGAATGCTGTTACCTCCAATGTGCTCTGCATTGAAATAGGAATGGAGAGCTTGAGCTGCTCCCGAATCATTTTCCAACTTAAAATTTTGCCCGAAATGTATTTCAGGTATTTATTGTACTCCTGAACTTTGAACAGCAGTACCACAAAGATCAATGCTGCCACCACGCGGCTGATAAGTGTCGCCCAGGCACCCCCGGTTACCCCCATTTGCGGAGCTCCCAATTTGCCATAAATCAATACCCAGTTCAGGAAAATGTTCAAAGCATTGGATGCGATAGTGATCATCATCGCATATTGGGTGTTCCCGATTCCTTCAGAGAAGAAACGGATGGTATTGAAAATAATCATTGGGATAAAGGAGACGAGGAGAATCATATAATACTCCCGTGCATAGTGGAGTACCTCCTGCTGTTGTCCGAACGAATCGAGATTGTACCCTATAACCCACATTGTAAAGAATGTGGCAATTAGCATAAATAGGTTGAGGACTAGGGAGTTGCAAAATGCTTTTGATACAAAATTGCTGTCCCCTTTACCAAATGCCTGACCTACGATAGGGGTAATTCCCTGAGAGAATCCGATGGAAAATACCAGACCTATCACCAAAATTGCATTTGCAAAGGAAATTCCTGCCAATTGGGCTGCTCCCAACTGTCCGATCATTATATTGTCGGCGAGTTGTACAAGGACCTGTCCCGCCTGTGTAATCATAACAGGCAGAGCAACTTTGAGATTTCGTCTGTAGTAGGGTAAATATTCTTTAAACATATTGGCCGGCAAAGATAAAAAATTTTATGCTGTTCGAAAATCATATTATATTTGCCGATTACTTTGTTATAAATTAAATGAAACATCTTATATATATAATAATTGCGCTGACCATCGGAACCCTCACCTTGAAAGGGGAGAACAATTCTGCTGTTCAGAAATATTCTTTGGAGAAGTGCTACCAGCTAACTCAGGAGAATTATCCTCTGGTAAAGCGATATAATCTTATCGAACTTTCGGAAACTTACAATCTGAAGAATGCTTATATGAAGTATTTCCCTCAGATTTCACTTTCGGCATCGGCTTCTATTCAAACAGATGTTCTGACCTGGCCTGTGGATATTGCGATTCCAGGCTTTGAGGCTCCTGTTTACAGTAAGGACCAGTATGCTGCAATCATCGAGCTGTCGCAGGTAATCTGGGATGGTGGTCAGATTGCTGCTGAGAGAGAGAATATAAGGGCAAAGGCGACTATCGAGAAATATGAGCAGGATATTGCAATGTATTCTCTTCGTGAGAAAATCGACGGTTTGTATTTCGGATTGTTGCTTCTGGGGGAGCAATTGAATCAGACCCGAATGATGATTTCGGAGTTGGATACTGAGGTGAAAAGGATTGAAAAGTGTATTGAAAACGGGGTCGCAAATGATTCTGACCACGATATGATTGAGGTGGAGTTAATCACTCATAATCAGAATATTCTGAATATAGAATCAAAAATTGAGGCATATCTCAGAATGTTGTCGCTGATGACAGGAACCAAAATCGACTCAGTGGAGATGCTCGAATATCCTATTGCCCCCGGCACAAATATGGAGCAACTTCTCACTTCTATCCTGTTGCAGGATATCAGAAGATATGAGTTGGGAATGTATGACGCCCAGATTGCACAAATCGATACCCAGCTGGATTATTGGGTTGCGAGTGGAATGCCCAAATTCAAATTGTTTGTCCGTGGGGGATATGGTCGTCCGGGTCTGGACTTCCTCGACAATTCGTTTGCCCCTTTTGCTATCGGAGGAATCACTCTCCAATGGAATATCAGCGAACTGTACAGTTTGGGTTATGGCAAAAAGGTTGTGAAATACAGCAAACAGCAGATTGAAGCGGTAAAAGAGACTTTCCTTTTCAATACTTCCCTTCAGAGCGAGGAACAGATTTCGGAGGTAAGAAGACTTATCGGACTGCTTAAAGAAGATGAAAAAATTTATACTTTGCGTACCAAAATAAGAAAAGCGGCAGAGGTAGAGGTGGAAAATGGTACAATGAATGCAGCCGATCTTATCAGAGAGATAAATCGTGAGGATATAGCGAAAAAGCAGTTGATTCTCCACGAGATAGAATTGATGAAAGCAATTTACCAACTTAAACATCTAAGGAACAATTAGTCTTAAAAATCAAAAACAGAATATATGAAACAACAGATATACATCAAAGGCATTCTTGCCCTATTGTGCACAGTGGCGCTTCTAACTGGTTGTAAGTCAAAAGATTCTCTTTACGATGCTTCGGGAACATTCGAGGCAGAGGAGGTTATCGTTTCGTCAGAGGCAGATGGTAAAATCGTGATGTTCGATGTGGCAGAGGGTGCTTTGTTGGAGCAGGACAAGGTTTATGGTCTGATAGATACAGTCCAATTGTCACTTAAAAGGGACCAGCTTCTAGCAGGTATCGATGCTGCTTTGGCACGCAAACAGGATGTGGACCAGCAGACTGCGAGCCTTCGTGAGCAGATAAAAATGAATAAGAGTGAGAGAAAAAGAGTTCAGAATTTGCTCGATGCCAATGCTGCAAACCAAAAGCAGTTGGACGACCTTAACTCAGGCATTTCCATTTTGGAGAAAGAGTTGGCAGCTGCACAGGCGCAACTTACCCAGGCGAATGTCGCTATCGATGCGGAGGTAACTTCTCTGAGAGCCCAACTTGCACAGATTGACAATTTGTTGCAAAGATGTCATATCACCTCTCCCATTACCGGAACAGTGTTGGTGAAATATGCTCAGAGAGGGGAACTTACAGGAATGGGCAAACCTCTTTTCAAAATTGCTGATACAGAGAATATGGTCCTTAGAGCTTATGTTCCCGCTTCAGATCTTGCTAAAATAAAACTTGGACAACAAGTTACTATCTATATCAGTGCAAACAGAGACAGCAGCAAGAGTTATCAGGGAACCATTTCCTGGATTTCAAGTGTTTCTGAGTTCACTCCCAAATCTATTCAGACAAAGGACGAGCGTTCTAATTTGGTATATGCCGTTAAAATTTCGTTTGTGAATGACGGATTTGCCAAAATCGGAATGTATGGAGATGTGAAATTTTAAACTCCGGGAATGTACTGCGTTGAGGTAGATAATATAACAAAGAAATACGGTTCTCGAGAAGCATTGTGTGGGGTATCTATGAATGTTTCTCCTGGAGAAATCTTTGGTGTTATCGGACCTGACGGAGCTGGCAAGACCTCATTGTTCCGTATATTGACCACTCTGATTCTTCCCAATAGCGGAAGTGCGAGGGTGTTGGGACTCGATGTCATTGCAGACTATAAGGAGATTCGCTCCAAAGTTGGGTATATGCCTGGCAGATTCTCTCTGTATCAGGATCTTAGTGTTGAGGAAAATATAAATTTCTTTGCAACCCTTTTCGGAACTACCCTTGAAGAGAATTACTCACTTGTAAAAGATATCTACTCTCAGATAGAGCCTTTCAAAAAGCGTAAGGCAGGGGCATTGTCAGGGGGTATGAAGCAAAAACTTGCCCTTTGTTGTGCTTTGATTCACAAGCCCGAAGTCCTCTTTTTGGACGAGCCCACCACCGGGGTGGACCCTGTTTCCCGCAAGGAATTCTGGAGTATGCTCGGCAGATTGAAGGAGCAGGGGCTTGCGATTATTGTATCGACTCCTTATATGGATGAGGCAACCCTTTGTGACAGAATTGCATTGATACGAAGCGGAAGATTTCTCAAGACTGAGACTCCTCAGCAGATTATTGCCGATTTCGACCATCCTCTTTTTGCAGTGAAAGGGTCCCGAATGCCGGCATTGTTGAGGGCAATCAGGGAATTCCCCGAGGTGCATAGCTGTTTTGCTTTTGGAGATACACATCATATAGTGTTGAAAGACAATAATATCTCGAGTGAAAGGGGAGTGGCTATGCTTGCAGAGAAACTCCGCTCAGAAGGATTTCAGGATGTGGTGATATCTGAAATTGCTCCCAATATTGAAGACTGTTATATGTATTTGGAAACTTTAAATTTATAGGATTATGCTGTTGAAAGGTAAGTTCAGGAAGAAGTTTCTGGAATATATGAATAATGATAGTGAACCTTTTCTACGCGAAGGGGAAATTATCAGAGCTGAGGGACTTACAAAGTGTTTCGGTGATTTTGTGGCAGTGGATCACATCTCTTTTTCGGTTAAAAAAGGGGAGATTTTCGGTTTCCTTGGAGCTAACGGAGCGGGAAAGACCACAGCTATGAAGATGTTGTGCGGATTGAGCAAACCCACTGACGGGAGGGCGATGGTAGCAGGTTTTGATTTGAAGTGGGAAGTCAAGAACATCAAGCGCAATATCGGCTATATGAGCCAGAAGTTCTCTTTGTATGAGGACTTGAGAGTTTGGGAGAATATCCGCCTCTTTGGTGGAATCTACGGGATGAGCGACAAAGAGATAGAGCAAAAGACAGATCTTCTGCTGCAAAGATTGGATCTGACCAAGCAGAGAAATATGTTTGTACGTTCGCTTCCTTTGGGGTGGAAGCAGAAACTTGCATTCTCTGTTGCCATTTTCCACGATCCACAAATAGTTTTTCTCGATGAGCCTACAGGTGGGGTGGACCCTGCTACCAGAAGGGGCTTCTGGGAGATGATTTACGATGCGGCGGAGAGAGGCATAACTATCTTTGTAACAACCCACTATATGGATGAGGCTGAGTATTGTGACAGAGTCTCGATTATGGTGGACGGAAAAATAGAGGCGCTCGACTCTCCATCTGAACTCAAAAGGAAGTTTAATGCGGCAAATATGGACCAGGTGTTCCATACCCTTGCCAGAAAAGCAAAGAGAGATGAATAAAAGTGTAGCCAGATTCATATCCTTTGTCGGAAAGGAGTTTAACCACATCCTCAGAGATACCAGAACACTGATGGTGCTGCTGGTTATGCCTGTAGTGATGATTGTCCTGTTCGGTTTTGCCCTTTCTACAGAGTTGAAGAATGTAAAGGTAGGT
>JAZRBT010000058.1:0-7230 GCA_045635245.1 Candidatus Coprenecus sp. | reverse complement strand
CCCTTTTGAAAACTCATTGGCGATTGCAGAGATTTCAGGCAAAGAGATCAGAAGAATCCTGGACAAATTCGCGTCGAGGGAGAGATTTGAAGCCCTTGGCGGTGTAGAAATTGTCGTAACAGACAAGAAATTGGAAAAATGTCTTATTGAGGGTCAAGAACTCGAAGATGACAAGATGTACAACCTTGTAACTATTGATTTCCTTATCGACGGCGGTGATAAATTCTATATCGGTGAAGCCTCTGAGAAGGTAATCCGTACCGATTTGGTTCTAAGAGACCTTGTTGAGAAGTATCTGAGAAATATATCAAAAGCCGGTAAGACATTGGTTAACAAAGGTGATTCAAGGATAATTATTAACAAATAGAGTGAGAAGTTATGAGAAAAATTAGTATAATTTTAGGGATATTATTATTGGCTCTTCCATTTGGAGGATATTCTCAGGATTTGGTAATCCTGCATACAGGTGACACACACTCGCAAATCGAACCTATCAGAGTAGGAAAGGGCAGCGGTACTGCCGGTGTACACCGTCGTGCAGAGTATTTCTCGCAAGTCAAAGCGGCTCACGAAAATGTGTTGATTGTGGATGCAGGGGACTATAACCAAGGAACACCCTATTTTACAGTATTCAAAGGAGATTTGGAGATACAATTGATGAATGCCCTCGGATATGATGTGGTAGGTATTGGTAATCACGAGTTTGATAATGGAGTAGATGAATTGGCAAGAAGACTCTCAATGGCCCAATTCCCAATCGTTTGTGCAAACTATGACTTTACAGGAACACCACTTGAATCTCTTGTGAAACCATATGTGATTATAGAAAAGGCTGGTAAGAAAATAGGAATCTTTGGATTGACTACAGATGTTACCACACTTGTCGCAAAACAAAATCGTGAAGGAATTGTATATCACGATGTATATGAAGTGGCAGACAAGACTGCTAAGGAATTGAAGAAAAAACACAAATGTGATCTTGTAATAGCCCTTACCCATATCGGATATTCAGGTTATCCTGAGGAAGTTACGGATATTGCACTTGCCCAGAAAACATCAAATATCGATATTATCATCGGAGGTCACTCACACACTTTCCTCGAAACAGAATCTGTATTCAAGAATGCCAAAGGTAAGAATGTGTTGGTACTTCACGCCGGAGCCCAAGGGGAATATGTCGGAAGACTTGACCTTGAGTTTTAATCAATAGTTAATGCAACAAAATTGAAGTTCAATGCATCTTTTAATTGTATTAAATTTGCATTGAACTTTAATTGTATTAGCTATGAAACATCGTGTTATTTTAAAAATTTCTTTGTTATTGGTTCTGCTGCTTTCGGTTTCCTGGTCAGTGTCGGCTCAGGAGTTGGAGAGTAGTTCTGATGGACGTTATTGTTATTCGGAGTTGCACGAATTGGAATTGGGAATCGGTTATCCGATGTTCGGGAAAATTTTGGCTAAAAATACTACCGGGAGCTTCAATTTGTTTGCACCAATTTTTAATTTGTTTCTTGCCGAGGATATAGTGCCGGAATTGTCAGTTGGAGATATCGATTTGTCTCCGGTTGTCAGATTTGAGTATGGATACAATATCAACAAGTGGTTTAATGTGGGAGCCGGGGTCTATTATTCTTATTTGAATAAGGATGTTTTGTATAGGGAAAGCGGTGCTTTTGCCTGGAATGAGTCGGCTCATTTGATGAATGTGCTGCTGAATCTGAGGGCTTATTGGCTCAATCGCAAGTATGTAAGGCTCTATTCAGGAATAGGTATCGGTGCAACGATGCTTTATGGAAATTTGGGAAACACTTCTCCTGAAACAGTTGGAGAAAATGATCTGTTGAGAAGTTTTGCTTTGGAGTTCCGTTTGATTGGTCTCCAGGTTGGAAACGATAAATTATATGGAAAACTCGAAATTGGTTCTACCGGTACAGGTATTATCAATGCGGGTATTGGTTACAGATTCTAAAAATACTTGTTTATGAAAAATTATGTTCTTTTGTCAGTTGTTCTATTTTTTGCATTCCTGAGTGCACCTCTTTATTCGCAAACTACCTTTAAAGATAAGAGCGAAATAGAATTTAGTGCCGGTTATCCGATACCGCAGTATACCTATTATTTTACTACCGACTTTGCAAGGGCTATGGATGGATTGTTTAAATCGGTATTTACTGGTGAGACAATGACTCCAACAGTTTCGGGCGGTAATTACTGGTCACTACCTGTCTTAAAGTTGGAGTATGGTTACAATGTTTCCAAGTGGTGTTATTTGGGAGCCGCTGTGTCGTATAATTATTATGAAAGGGATCTTCTCAGTATGAATACCGGTGAGTTTGCGTGGAGAGAATCATCCCATAACGCTTATCTTGTTTTCAATTTCAGAGGCTATTGGCTCAATCGCGAAAATTTGAGATTGTATTCATCTGCAAGACTGGGGGTCGGATTTTATTATGGTAATGCTGTTGCCAACAATTCTGAGGAGAGTCTTAAAAAGGAACTTCATATAGGATTGATTCCCGATTTTACCCTTATCGGTGTGCAGGTGGGAAACAAATTATACGGAAGATTTGAGGTGGGTACACTCATTTCCGGTCTGGTTACCGCAGGTATCGGTTACAGGTTTTAGTCATATTTTACAGAAGAGGAATATTCCTTGCGTATTCAATGGATATGCAAGGAATATTTTGCTATATTCGCGCCAAATTTAAAATTTAATTAACATATCCAACCTTATTGCAAGGTTTGATTAAATTAAAAAAATGAAAAGGTGTTTAATTTTTGCGGCAATATTGTCGTTGCTATTCGTCGCTTGTAAGCCTGACGAAGGGGGAAACAATGGAGAGAACAAACCCGTGGATGTTCCCGAACCCGTATTGACTTTGCTTTCTGACTCATTGATGCATTTTGAATCTATGGGTGGGGAAGGTAAAATTTTGTACTCAATCGAAAATCCTTCTGCTACCGGTGTTATTGAAGTCTATGCACCCGGAACGGCAGAGTGGTTGACAGATCTTCACGATCAAGTTTATGGAGAAATTTCTTTCACAGTTACTCCAAACTCCAAAGAAGAAGTGCGCTCTTGCACTATTATGATAATCTATGAGCATAAGTCTCAGATGGTTGTAGTGGAACAAGCGGCAGGTGAACCAGGAAATGATAGTGACATTATCCGTGAGGCAACCAAGTTCTCGGGATATTATTATGGAACCCGCTATTCAAATACACCCAACTACTATATTACTTTCTCAAATGTGGGATATGACCCTGTAACTGACTACTCTCTTCCTAATGGATGGTATTATGCTATCGATTGTTACAATGTGACTGTTCCTGATGGAGAAAATATCATCCTTCCTGAAGGAAAATATGTTGTCGATCCAAATAACAGTTATGCTCCAATGACCATTGCTGCAGGTTTTACAAAATATTTTGAAACAGATGAAGAAGGTAAGGCTATCTCAGTAATTCGTCTGAAAGAAGGCTTTATGGAGGTGGAAGGAACCAGAGTTCTGCTTTGTGTAACTGATGACGAGGGGGTTACCCATAAAGTTACAGCTGACTTGGAAGGTTTCTATTTTGAAGATGCTTCTGTAAATGATGAACCTGAACAACCAGAACCAAATCCTACTGACGGAAGTTCAACCCTTACTGGAGATTATACAGTCAACACTGAAGGTTGGGAAGTGAATGCTTATTATCAAGGAAACTACTATGGTAATGGCAATGCCAACTGGATTTTGAACTTGCGTTCTCCTCAAAGACACGGCGATGCTGTCAATTTGGATATCGTAGCAGGTGGATTGGGTATTGAAAATGGTATTGAAGGAACATATTCTTGTGGAACTAACTTCTCACAATATACTTTCTATCCCGGAACTTTCTACAATCCTTATTATACCGGATGTTGGTATCTCGAATTGTATCAAGGTCAAATCTTAGGCGACCAGGCTCCTTTTGTAGGAGGTACAATTGAAATTATCAAAAACAGCGATGGAACCCACACATTCAATATCGAATGTACAGATAATGCAGCGACTCCAAATACTGTTTTTGTAAATTGGACCGGAGTTGTGAATATTTATGATTACCAATAGTCAAAAGGAGTTTACAGATATGAAAAAGAATTTGCTTTTGTGCGGATTGTGTGCCTTGTTTGCACTTTCCTGCAATAAGACTCCCCAGCAGGAGCAACAACCCAAAGATCCCATCTTTGAAGTAGGGGAAACTGAAATCCCTGTTGCAGCTGAAGGTGGAGTTTATCAGGCAACATATATTATTGACAATCCTACCCCTACAGGAATGGTGGATGCTGTTTCTCAGGTGGATTGGATTACTATTGTCAGCACCCAGTCGTATGGTATTGTCTCTTTTGAAGTGGCAGCCAATGAGGTGGATACTCCTCGCGAAGGGGTGATTGATATGGTTTATGAAGGTATTGAGCATTCTGTGACAGTAGTTCAGGAAGCAGGAGAGTTGGGATTGGGAAGTGATTACTTGTATGAAGCGACAGATGTGACAGGTATTTATTATGCGTTTCAGTTCAGTGATGTTCCCAACTACTATTTCCACCTTTCAGAACAAGGATTTGATGATTATACAAATCCCAAACCTAATACCTGGTACTATTGTATAGACTTGTACTCTCTTCAGGAACCTCAGGGAGAAGTGGTAAGAATACCTAACGGAACATACCGATTGGATACATCAAATACATCTTCTGACAGCACTTTCTCGGCAGGATACTCTCTATATTATTTTACTGACAACACTGGAGAAGTGGCTGTTGAAGCTCGTTTTGTGGAGGGAACACTCATTGTCAGTGATGAAGGTATGCACTTGATGGTTACAGACGAGAGTGGAAAGACTCACTCTGTAAAGTATAGCGGAAATGACTACTCTCTTATAAAGCTTAACAATGATGAACCGGATATTCCGGAGTTGGATGATGAACTTTCTTCATTGGATTCTGATGTGGAGGTAGTTACAGATGGTATGTATGTTTCTGCTGCTTACTATGGTGATTATTACAAAAATGAAGGTGGCAACTGGGTTCTTTACTTTATGCCTGGAGGTGGAAATGGCAATTTGGTTCAAATTGACCTGAATACAGGTGTGACAGGTATCAGTGCAGATATCTCAGGTACATATCAATGTTCTGCTCAGCCTGACCACTATTCATTTGTAAAAGGAGAATACTATGAGGGATATTTCTTGGGCAGCTGGTTGCTTGAAATGGCAAATGGCAATATCAATCCCGAAGGACAATATGCTGCATTTATGAGTGGCACTTTGGTGATAACCAAAGAAAGTGATGACTCATATTTGTTTGAGTTGGAGGTTTATGATTCGAAAGAGACACCTAATTGTGTAACAATGACCTTCTCAGCTCCTCTAAGTATCGTGGATTACAGTTCTCCTGCTGCAAGACTTATGAGAAAAGGATTCTAATCGCTCTTTCACAGAGCAGTTGATATAAAAAATCCCAAAATCAGTTTCGATTTTGGGATTTTTTATGTTATGATTTTCTGTTTATGTCAGAGTCTTCATCTTTGGTATAAAGGAATCGTTTGATTTTCTTGGTTGCTGTTTTTTCAAACTCCTCTTTCTGTACATCGATTTCGCTCACTTTTGAGAATTTGCTCACTTTCTCATTTACATAATCGAGAATCTCTTTTTTGAGGTTTTCCAATTTCTCTGAATACTCTTCTTTCCATTCGTTGGTCGCAGAGTCCCACCACGATTTGAGCTTTTCGGTGTCAAAGTGGACCAGTGCTGTAAGTTTTCCTTTACGTTTTGTAACAAGTGATTCGCTTACATATTCGTGGCTGTTGATAATGGTCTCGATATCTTCAGGGTAGATGTTTTCTCCGCTGGGGCCGATAATGGTAGTGCTTGCTCTACCTTTTATATATAGCCATCCATCTTTGTCAAAGCATCCGAGGTCTTTGGTTCTGAACCATCCGTCTTCGGTAAATGCTGCAGCAGTGGCTTCAGGATTTTTGTAGTAGCCCTGCATTACATTGTCCCCTTTTACAACGATTTCACCGACTCCCTCTTCATTTTGATCCAGCAGTTTTGCTGTCACTCCGTGAACGATGGGACCTGTAGAACCTAATCTTACCATACTTGGAATAGCTCCTGCGATAAGGGGTGAAGTCTCTGTAAGTCCGTATCCGATAGCATAAGGGAATTTTGCCTCAATGAGGAATTTTTCTACATTTCTATCCAATTTTGCACCTCCGATACCGAAGAATCTGATGTTTCCACCAAATTGTTCCATTAGTTTCTTTCCGGCTACTCTGTTCAGTAGTTTGCGGGTAGGAGGGAACGAGTAAACAGTCTTCATCACTTTGCTCTTGGTGAACTTTGGAAGGACTGCCGAGCGGTATACCTTTTCTATAATAAGGGGTACCGAGAGGATAGTGGTGGGTTTTACCTGCTGCATCGATTTTAGCAGGATGGTAGGAGTGGGGGCTTTCTCCATATAGAAGACTTGTGAGCCTCCAAGCATTGGTAAAAGCAGTGACAAACTTTGTTCAAGAGTGTGAGACAATGGGAGAATAGACAACCATTTGTCCCATTCGTAACTTGGACGAAGTTCTTGTGCTGCATAAAGGTTTGCGCATAGGTTTCTATGGGAAAGCATAACCCCTTTTGAACTTCCTGTAGTTCCAGATGTGTAGATGATTGCTGCCAATTCGTCTGATTGGATATCATCTTCAGAACATAGAGGCTCGGGATTTTCCACTTTCTCTCCTTTTAGAATACTCCAGTCGTCGATAGAGATAATCAATGAAAGACGGTCAATCGCTTTTTGTTTGATTTTGGCAAAAAGTCTCTTTGATACAAAAAGGGCTTTAGCCTCAGAGTGTTTCAGAATGTGCTTAATCTCACTTTCCGAAAAATCGGGAAGCATAGGAACTGAGATTGAGCCAAAAGCGGTAGATGCGAAATAGGCTGCACCCCAGTTGGGCATATTCTGAGATATCAATCCGATGCGGTCACCTTTCCTGATACCATATTGAGATAGTGTAGTCGCTACCTCTTTGACCTTTTCATAGAAAGAACCGAATGTGTATCCGGGTCCATCGATGAACTGAAGAAATTTATTGTTTTTGTACTTCTTGTGGGAGTATTCCAATAAACTTCTGAGTGATTTTTGTAAAATATTTTCCATTTATATATATGTTATATAAGGTCGTCGCCTGTGGTAAACATTTCAGGATATTT
>JAZRBT010000057.1:0-3680 GCA_045635245.1 Candidatus Coprenecus sp. | reverse complement strand
GTTAAGTACATACGCTACTACAATAATGATAGAATCAAACTGAGGCTAAAAGGAATGAGCCCGGTACAATACCGAGCTCTATTCCAATCTAAGTCCGCCTCTTGATAATGTTAAACCGTCCAACTTTTGGGGGTCACATCAGTGATGTGACCCGGCTTTTCAATTTGATTATTTTCTCAAGCTATTTTTGATTCTGTTGTATTGTTCTGTATCTTCTGTCAGATCGTAGGATTCTGCATTTCCGCTCCACTCTCCTGTGATTACGTTGCCGTTGTCATCGGTCATATTGAACTGGAAGTGGTAGGTTCCGTCGTCATTCTTCGAGATGGTGACAGTTCCGTTGGAAATAGGAGCAGATTGGCTTGAATATCCCTCTGCGTCAGGGGTCAGATCACCGTAGTATGTGAATAGAACCGATCCGCCGTAGTCGATAAATCCCGGCAGCATTACATACTCTTCAGCGTCCCATTTGATTTCGTATGTTCCACAAGGTATTTCAGAGCCATTTTCGCTGCTGATAAGAAGTTCTGTGGTGAACATATCGCCGTATCCGCTTGGATATTGGTTGTTGTAGCCGTAAACCATTATAAGCCAGTTGTCCAGATTGTCGTTGATTTGATTTCCGGCACGATAGAAGTAAGCGATAGATTCTTCAGGGAAATTGTAAGTGTGGTCCTCTGTGAGGGTTGTCCAGGGTCTTTGTGGCATACTTGCGTCGTTGTCGTTGAAGTTTCCGACAGCTACATTGCCACTGTAGGTACCTGTGATAGATACACCTTCTGCTGTTTGAAGATTGATGGTGATAGTGTAGGTGTTTCCGCTGCTTTCAACATCAAAGTATCCTCCTGTAATGATACCTACAAGGTTGGTATTGGTAGAAGGGTCGACATAAAGAAGGCGGGTTCCTACGAATGACAACTCTTCAAAGATATTTTCAATAGCTCCCATATCGAAGGTGAAAGGTTGGCTGTAGTAATATGCGAAGTTTCTGTGAGGAAGGATGTTGTATCTTCCTTCAACGATAGGGATATTGGTATCGTTATAGTTGGGGTTCTTTGGCATATATACATTCAGCAGGGTCAGGTGGTAGCCTTTTACAAGGGCACCATACTCGTCGTATTCTCCCTGGAACAACTCGATGGCGCAGTCGTCAGCCATAGGTCTGTACCAGTTGCCCCAGTATCTCATCTGGCCATAGTCAAAAGTGATCTCCTGATCATCTTCAAAAGGGACGAATGCCGATGTTCCGGTTTGTACAAACTGGATTTGTCCTTTGTATTGTCCCGCAAACTCCTGCTCGAAAGACATAAGTGTTCCGTTAATGGTGATGGTGTATTGAGGTCCTTCGCGGTTTACTTCGATTTCTCCAATGATAGGAGAGTATTCTATCTCGTATGTTTCGGTTACCAATTCAACGTATGATGACGAAACTTCGTATGTGAATGGTGACATATCATCAGCTGCAACGTATGTTCCGTTAGGAAGAACCGCATTGACAGGATCTTCGTCAGCTTCATTGAACAAACTGATGGTTACGCGTACGTCGCCGGGCCACTCCATCTCTGCTGAAGAACCGAGTGTCAGTACATAGTTTCCTGCAGCTGCAGTGTTGTCGTTTCTGTACTCTGCAGTAATCAGGTGAGAAAGTTTTGTTCCTTCAAAAACCTCTTCAACAGATGTTCTGCCGGTTACGATATCGACAGATGTTTTTCCATCTTCATTTTTTGCCAAAGCACAGATGGTGTAATCTGTGTTGGGGGTCAATTCCTCAAAGGTGTAGGTAGTGGCGGTGGCAGCAACAGAGACTCCGTTCTCAATGATCTCTGTCTCAGATATAGCATCTGATGTTCCTGCCAAAATCTGAACATAACATTCAGAAGCATTGGAGAATAGCAAATCCACTGAAATTGAGTTTTCGCTCACCTCTGCTATCTCTACACTTGCTGAAGGTTCAGGCAATTCGTTCTGATTTTTATTTTCGCAACTTGATAGGATAAAAGTTGCCAATAAAACCGATAATATCGACGATATAATATAGGTATGTTTCATATCTGTTATTTAATTGTGTTATTATTATCTAACCATATCTGTCACCTCTCCGGTCCAGTTCATTTTGATAGTCTTAGTCTCGCTGCCCGAAGTTGCAACTCCATTCAGAATAAATGTGTATTGGTCTCCATCGACACTCACTTCAAGGGTACACTCTGTAAATGAGCCACCGAAGTAAGGGTTATAAAGGCTGATGCTGCTGTAGTAGTCGTCAATCTCTCCTGTTGCAATAGAATAAGTGCCTGCAGGAAGTCCGTCGTTACCATTGTTGCAGATGGCAGGGTCAAGGTAGATATCCAATGTCAGTTCGTTCCAGTTGGATGAGATAAATTTCAGATAGTATTCACCGGGAACTTCTCCACTTGGGGTAATTCTGTATGGTTGCTTTGCTGATGGATCGGGGATGAATTCATAGATACTTGAATCGGGTTCTTCCGGTTCAGGGAGTTTCAATCCTGTGATAGGACCATTATATGTAAGGTTAATGGTGTCCAATGTGTTTTCAAGAACAAGCTCAGCTGTAATTTCGTAATTGATTTCGTAGGTCTCTTCATTTGGGGTAGCCACTACGTGTGCTACAGCAGATTTATATCTGTAAATTTCATTAAGGATAGCCAAGGCGGTGTATTCTGTTCCAATTTCACCGATGGTAGCACCTTCCTTCATTGTGTATGTGCCTGAGTTAAGATATATTGCATCGTCTACGTCAAAGAAGTCAAATCTGAATTCAAGGCCATTTACCCGATCGAATACCTTAACGTAAAAATCTATAAATCCATCTTCGGGGTAAATACTGCAATTCGCATAATCTCCGACGATGTCGTAAGTCAATATTTCTCTTGTTGTGCTGATTATTTCGAATTCAAGTATAGAACAATAATCGTTGGCAGCAGCAACTATGATTTCATATTCAGTCTCAGCATCCAGATTTTCTACGGTAATCTCTACAGTGGTATTTGCTTCAAACTCAGTTCCGTGTTCGAAAGCGTCCGCTATGCTGATTTCTCTTGATCCGCTTTTGATAACCAACCATACAGCTCTGTCGGTATTCTCAGTGGTGGTAGAGAATGTTATGCTGTTGTGGGTGGCTTCGGTGTTTTCAATTACAGCTGTGGGGTCTGCAGGTAGTTCCGATGTTTGGGCCGAAATGCTTTTTACAGGAGCAGTTACAGATTCGTTTTCTGCCGCAATTGATATAGTGTATGTGGTCTCCGGGGTTAAATCTTCCAATGTGATATATTGTTCAGATTCGATTTCCAGAGAGATTCCTGTGGTCAGGATTTCTGATGCTTGGGGCGCTTGAGTTCCTTCTACTACAATATATTTGGCAGAGGTTGCATCGGAAATGTTTGCCATAAATGTAATGGAGCTCGAGGTTTGTTCTTCAAGTTCCAATGTGATAGTGGGCTCTTGTGGGGTGTTCTCAACCTTTTTACAAGAGGTACTTAGTCCGATAATGGATAAAAGTACGAAAAATAATGGGAAAAGTTTGGAATCTTTCATTGTGTTTTGAGATTTGATATTTGTGTATTAAATATTATTTATGATATGCCTTTTGACTCTGTTTTTAGCGGTATTTAATAAATATATCCTTTTGGTGTATTAATTTCATTTGTCAAATCTACGATGTC
>JAZRBT010000056.1:0-17345 GCA_045635245.1 Candidatus Coprenecus sp. | reverse complement strand
ATGGATTCCCAGGAGAAGATAAAATACTTACGCGAAATGAACACAGAACGAGACATACGAAACCAAATGCAGTACCAGTACGATATGGGACTTGAGGAAGGAATTGGAAAGGGTATTGAACAAGGTTTTGATAAAGGTGTCGAGAAGGGTATTGAAATCGGTTTCGGGCAAGGACTTGAGAAAGGTGTTATGAGGGGTATAGAGAAAGAAGCAATGCGAATGGCAGCTAAATTAAAGTCACTTGGGATAGAGATGAGTATTATTCTCGAATCAACAAGCTTGACCAGAGAACAGATAGAAAAATTATAGATGCTTTTATATCGCAGCCGAAGTGGCCGCAATGGACTCCCAGGAAAAGATAAAATACTTACGCGAGATGAACACAGAACGAGACATACGAAACCAGATGCAGTACCAGTACGATATGGGACTTGAGGAAGGAATAGAGAGAGGCAGAGAGAAATGGATCGAAGTAGGTGTCGAGAAAGAAGCAATGCGAATGGCAGGTAGAATGAAGGCAGATGGAGTGGATATTTATCTGATTGTGAAATACACCGGCCTGAATCAGGAACAGATTGAGAAATTATAGATGCTTTTATATCGCAGCCGAAGTAGTCAATAAAAAAGTAGCAGAGATTTATCCCTGCTACTTTGGAAATTTCAGCCGAACACTATATTACTTCTCGTAATTATATATATCGTCAATTTCAGAAGCGCTCAAAACCCTGGTATCATAAATACGGAGATTGTCGATAGTCATTGAAGATGAATGAAGAGATTTTTGACCACTCCAATAAACCATCTCCCCGCCAAACTGGAACTTAACACCATAACCGACATTTTGGTAAGCCATAGACTCCTCGTTAATAACATCCACATACTCACCATTTATATAAAGTTTGACTTCCGCAGTCGATACCCCAGTAGTATATTTTGAAGTAAGGGTAATCATTGTCCACTCAGAAGAATCAATAGTCGGGTGACTGAATGATCTCACATTGTCATAATTATATATAAACTGCTGACCGTGACTCATATAAGTAAGGAAACCATTTCGCATATTCAAAATAAAACCAACATCACGCTGGCCAGAAGAGACAACGTGATAGATATGACCGTCAGAAATACCCTTCGCCCAGAAAGATATAGTATAGTTTGCACCATCAATCATTGGCTCGGGAACAGAAAGATAACTATTGTCAGAAACACTGAACTTGATAGCTTTGGTACCGGATGTAACACCATCCACATAGGAAGGAGAATTGATGCCTTGACCATTTGGTGCACCATCTACCCCATTTTTACAATCCCCTTCAAATTTGTAATACGCATAAAGACCATTTGTCACATTTGAGCCTCCATTGTCATCTGACCCACCGCCACCTGAGTTTCCACCATTACCTTCAGAAACCTGGACTTTGATGGATTTAGAACCACCTGCAGCATTCACATTAAAAAAAGTAAGCTCATCTTGGGTTATGAATGTCCTGTTGACCATAACTTTCATTGCTGCAGACTTACCCATCTCTACCACACCATTACTCGGTGTAACTGAGAGCCAGGGAACATCGATACCTGAAACATTCCAGGAGATATCGCCGGCATTGCCATTATTGTACAATTCCAGAACCAATTCGTCATAATCAGATCCGAAATTCAATGTTGCAGTAGAGAATGTAATACCATTTACTTGTTCCTCAGGATACAGGAGCATATCGCAAATGGTTGTCTGACCTGCCACCACTAAAATTTGTCTGGAATTATATGAATAACCGTGGGCTGAAACACTCAGTTTATATTGCCCCGGGGTAATATCATAATATTCGTATGTTCCATTGCTTCCCGATACCGAAGAGATATTTCCAGGAGTCAGGGTAATCTCAGCATTCCGGACTAGGGTTCCGGTTTGGGAATCGGTAATTGTTCCATAAACAGTTCCGGTATTGTCATAAATAGGTTTTGCGCAACTTCCTAACAGACAGAATAAAGCAGTCGCAACAAAAGAAAAAATAACAAAATTCTTTTTCATATATATTATCAAAATTAAAATCTGCAAACAAGTCCTACTCCTGCATAATCGGCAGAAGCAATAGGGGTTATATTCCATTGTACCCCAGGGGTAACCTTAACCCTTGGAGCACCGGGGGAGATAGCCGCATCCAACAGATTGTACAAATAAACTGCAGCTGCTGCGGCAATACAACCATATCCCACATTGGTCCATGTATCTGCCAGAGTACTATATTCCTGAGCGTGTTTTGGATCCTCTTTCATAAATTTATAATAAGAGGACTTCATACTTTCTGAGACAATTATACCGGCAATCGAAGCAGCCTGAGCCCCCACAATAATTCCACCGCGGACATTTTGTCCTTTATAGAATTGACCCCATCCTGGGATAATCGAGCGGACAAGTCCTTGAGCACCATAATACCTGGTTATCTCAACCTCATCAAAAACAGGACTATCTGTCAAGGCAACCATATAAAGGACTGATACCCTATAGATGTGCTTACCACCTTTATACACACTTTCACAATACTCATCTACTACTTGAGCTCTAAGGTTAAATGGATTAGTTCCTCCCAACGTAATAATAGTATGAATATCTCTATTGGTTGTCAGGTCATATTTGCCATTCTTCTCCACCTGATGACTATTGGTTTCCATCGAAGTTAAAGACTGAACCTTAACACTATTCAAAAGTTGCTGATCCTGAGCCACGTTCATAAGACACATCTGACGAGCCATATCACGATCGGGAGACTCGGCAGTAGTTCTGACGAAGATAAAAGTAGAATTGGAAGCCTTTGGCAAATCCCCTGTCAACCATTTTGGTTTCTGGGTTGCTGCAAAAACCTGACAGCAAACAAAAGAAAGTAGCGACACACAAAGCATCGCCACAAAATATCTAAATCTCATAACTGACTGAATTAAAGTCTCTGACGAACCACTTCAAATAAAATAATGGAAGTAGCAACCGACACATTCAATGACTCTATCTCTCCGTGCATAGGAATCTTCACCTTGGCATCGCAAAGTTTCATCACTGAGTCAGAAATTCCTTTACCTTCCGAGCCCATAACGATAACGGTAGGTTGCTTGAAGTCAGCATCATAAATCAATGAGTCTGTCTTTTCTGTAGCAGCGACCACCTGAAATCCTCTCTCTTTCAAATAATAGATGGGAATTCTGAGATTCTGGGTCTTGCAAGTATCGATTCGCAACAAAGCGCCGGCTGACACCTTAATAGCCTCTGCATTGATAGCCGCACCACCCTTTGCAGGAAGGATAATGGCACTTACACCTGCACACTCTGCTGTACGGGCAATGGCTCCAAGATTACGTACATCACTCACTCCGTCCAACATAACAAAAACAGGAGCATCACTCTTTCTGAAAGCATTTTCGACAGCCTCTTCAAAAGGGGTATAATCAATCTGCGCCATATAAGCCACAACCCCCTGACTTCTACCACCTTTATCTATCTTATTCAATCTCTCGGCAGGAACAAACTGACAAGGAACATCTTTTTCCTTCAATAATGCCATCAAATTTCTGAACTGAGGGCCTTCAAGTCCTTGCTTGAAAACCACTTTCTCAATACTTTTTCCGGAAAGTACCGCTTCTGTAACAGGATGCATCCCGTACAAATAGTATGATTTCTTCTCTTCCATATTTATTATAAATTATTAACTCATAGCAACCCATTCTTCCATCTTAATATCGAGTTCCCTCTTCAGTTCGAGATACTCCCGAGTAAGGGAATCAATATCCACAGAAGGATCGGGATTTGATAAAATACCCTCTATATCAGCCATCTTGCCCTCCAGCTCCGCAATTTTGTTCTCACAATTTTCCATCTGTTTCTGACGGCGTCGCACCTCTTTTTGCTCCTGATAAGATAGTTCTCCGCTCTTTTTGGAATCGGCTGAATCAGTTGATGCAGGAGCGGAACCTTTTGGAACAGATTCTTTGACTTTCGCTGCCGCAGGAGTCTCCTTCTTTTCCAAATCTTGCAACGATTCTATTTTTCTCTTTTCGATAAACTCCGAAATTCCACCCAGATGTTCCTTCACCTTACCATCGCGGAACTCATAAACCTTATCGACCAGTCCATCCAGAAAATCCCTGTCGTGAGATACCAGAATCAGAGTTCCGTCGTATTTCATCAAAGCCTGCTTCAAAACATCTTTCGAACGGATATCCATATGGTTGGTAGGCTCGTCGAGAGCCAGCAGATTATATGAATGGAGTATCAATTTTGCCATTGCCAGACGGGAACGCTCTCCACCGCTGAGAACAGCCACCTTTTTATCCACATCCTCTCCTCTGAAAAGGAAAGCACCCAGAATATCACGCAATTTAGTCCTGATATCCCCTACTGCCACCTTGTCCAAAGTATCAAAGACTGTATCCTCTTTGCACAAAATATCTTCCTGATTCTGAGCATAATATCCAGTATCGACATTATATCCTACCACTGCCTCTCCCGAAACAACATCCAGAGTGCCGGTCAAAATTTTCATCATCGTACTCTTCCCCTCACCATTTCTTCCGACAAAAGCGACCTTTTCTCCCCTCTCGATAACCATATCGCACCCTTTGAAAACACTCTTGACCGAGCCGTCGACATTTTTGTAACCGGCTTCCATATCCTTGGTCTGAAAGACAACTTGCCCAGAACGGGGAGCAGGAGGAAACTTCAAAACCAATGCTGAAGTATCTTCATCATCGATCTCTATCCTCTCAATCTTCTCAAGTTGTTTGATTCTAGACTGCACCTGATTTGACTTGGTAGCCTTGTAGCGGAATCTCTCGATAAACTCCTCACTCTTTTCAATCATCCGCTGCTGGTTTACATAAGCAGCCTTTTGCTGTTCCATTCTCTCTTTTCTCAACACAAGATACTGAGAGTAAGGAACTTTATAATCATATATTTTCCCCAGAACAATCTCCACGGTACGGGTAGTCACCCTGTCGAGAAATCTTCTGTCGTGGGAAATCAAAATAATAGAACCGCGATATGTGGTCAGATAATCCTCCAGCCATTGGATTGACTCAATATCCAGGTGGTTGGTAGGCTCGTCGAGCAACATCACATCGGGAGCACGAAGCAGCACCTTTGCAAGTTCCACACGCATATTCCACCCTTGAGAAAATGTAGAACGACTTCTGTTCAAATCCTCCTTTTTGAAGCCCAGACCTATCAAAGTCTTTTCTGCAAGGAGTCTTGGAGAATCGGAATGAATAATTGCCAGACGGTCATTTATCTCATTGAGTTCCACAATAAGTTTCTGATACCCTTTGGAGTCATAATCGGTCCTTTCTGCCAACTCTACATTAATAGCATCCACCCTTTCACTCAAAGCGAACATATCGGAAAAAGCGGTCATAGTCTCATCTATAACACTCTTATCCTTAGAATAATTCATCACCTGAGGAAGATAACCCACTGTGATATTGTTCGGACACATAATATTGCCCGAAGTGGGTTGCTCCACACCTGCTATCAGCTTCAGAATAGTTGACTTGCCGGCTCCATTTCTCCCTGCAAGGGCAATATGTTCCCCATCACTCAAATGGAAACTTATATCATCCAAAAGAGTAAAACCTCCAAAAGCGACAGTAATGCTATTTATCGATATCATTATTTGTTACAATATTTTTACAAAGTATTATTGACAACTCGTATAGAAAATAGAGAGGCAATGCCACCATCAACATTGTGAAAGCATCTCCCGAAGGTGTTATCACCGCTGAAAGTACCATCGCTGCCACCACCGCATATTTTCTATACTTGCGAAGAATCTGTTTGCTCAAAATTCCTGTTCTGGATAGCAGAGCTGCCACAGCAGGAATTTCAAAAGCAAGTCCCATAACCAATATCAGCGACAAAAAAGAAGAAATATAAGAGAGGAGCGAGATCGTATTGGGAATGGCCGCACTAACCTGATAAGTTGCCAAAAATCTGAGGGTCAATGGGAAAACAAACGAATATCCCACCAAAACGCCTACATAAAACAATACAGAGGCCAATACGAACGACCCCCTAACCCATCTTTTTTCGTTCTGATACAAAGCCGGGGAAACAAATTCCCATATCAAGTATATAATATATGGCGTACTGATAATCAGCGCCATATAAAATGTAATCTTCAAATGAGTAAAAAACTGAGCCGACAAATCTATATTTATCAGGGACAGTGAAAACTCTGAAAGGGGAGCCAACCCCATCAGACCCAGAGCCCCGTCAATCCACCTGTACAGGAAAAATTCTCCCGAAAGGGGAGCCAGCACCACCGAGTCAAAAATAAAAGTCTTGAATCCCAACAAAACGACCATAATAGCAAGCACAATAAAAAGAGCGCGGAAAATTACTTTCCGCAACTGCTCCAAATGCTCCCAAAAGGTCATTTTACCACTATCCACACCGATACAGACTACTCTTTTTTCTTATCCTCTTCCGATTCAGAGTTTATCTCCTGCTCCACCCCTTTCACTCCATCTTTGAAACTCTTCACACCTTTTCCCAATCCCTTCATCAGTTCGGGAATTTTCTTGCCACCGAAAAACAAAAGGACCACGAGGGCTATCAATAAAATCTCGGTAAAACCGATTGTTCCGAATAAAAGTAATCTCATAATATCAGGTTTTAATCTTTACTTGCTTTTCTGAATGCTTCAATGAAAAAGTCAGGAACCCTTGTAGGGCGACGGGTATCATCGTGAAGGAATCCCAACACGATCATACCGTTGCTCACAAGTTCATTCCTCTGGTTATAAATCTCGGTGTGAACCTCGATTTTCGCCATAGGCTCCTTAATAACCTTGGAGACAATTCTCAACTTATCCCCCATCTTGGCAGGAGTCTTATAATTGACATTGACAGAAACCACCGGCATAACTATTCCGCGGCGCTCAATCTCGACAATTGGAATTCCCACATCCTCGAGAAATTTGCTTCTGCCACATTCAAAATATCTTACATAATTGGAGTGGTGTACGATTCCCATCTGGTCAGTCTCATAATACCTGACATCCAGTAAAAGTTCAGATTCAATATACATCCTTAAAACTCCTTATTTCTTTAATTCTGCAAGACTCTTCTGAAGATTTTCGATTTTCTGAGTAGCATCGCTCTTCTTCTTGAGTTCCATCTTCACCACTTGTTCAGGCGCATTATTGACAAACTTCTCATTTGAAAGTTTTGCCTCAACACCCTTCAGGAATTTCTGGTAACGCTCGATTTCTGCCTCGATCTTGGCAATCTCTTCCTCTACATTCATCATTCCTGAAAGAGGTACAAACATCTCTACAGTTCCCACAAGGAACGAAGCTCCGCTCTCACGATTTTCCATATTTTCCACAAAATCCACCTCAGAAAGATTTGCCATACGGACAATCACAGGAACCATCACTCTGCTCAAATCCCCTTTGATGCTCAATTTCAATGGTTCTTTAGGAGAAATACCTTTGGATTGTCTGATATTTCTGATATTCATAACCACTTGGGTTGCAGCATCAAAATCTTTCAGGAACTGCTCGTCAATCTCTCCGAACTCAGGCACAGACTCGAACATAATAGTCTCTCCCTGTGCTCTTTCCTCGATATTTTGCCACAACTCTTCGGTGATAAATGGCATAAAAGGATGCATAAGTTTCAAAAGAGTATCGAAGAATCCTACAGTCGATTTGTAGGTAAATGGATCGATTCCCGCTCCGTATGCAGGTTTCACCACCTCAAGGTACCACGCACAGAAATCGTCCCAGAACAATTTGTAGACTGCCATCAAAGCATCTGACAAACGGTATTTTGAAAGCATCTCCTCGATTTGGGCACTCACTTTAGCCAACATCGAGTTAAACCATTTTATAGCAATCGACGAGCTTTCGGGAGTCTGAGCATTTTCATCCACTGTCCAGCCTTTTACCAGACGGAACGCATTCCAGATCTTATTGTTGAAGTTTCTACCTTGCTCACACAAAGCCTCATCGAACAAAATATCGTTTCCAGCAGGAGCCGAAAGCATCATACCCATACGGACAGCATCAGCACCATATTTTGCAATAAGTTCAAGCGGATCGGGTGAGTTACCCAAAGATTTGGACATCTTGCGGCCAAGTTTATCTCTCACGATACCTGTGAAATAAACATTTCTGAAAGGCATATCACCATTATACTCGTATCCTGCCATAATCATTCTCGACACCCAGAAGAAAATGATATCGGGACCTGTCACAAGGTCGCTTGTAGGATAGTAGTATTTGATCTCTTCATTTCCGGGATTGTTGATTCCGTCGAACAAAGACAATGGCCATAGCCAAGAAGAGAACCAGGTATCAAGAGCATCATCATCCTGACGCAATTGTTCCAAAGTGATATTTTCATATCCCGGAAGTGCTTTTGCAAGTTCCAAAGCCTCCTGTGGAGTTTGAGCCACCACAAATTTTTCATCTTCACCCTCGCAAGGAAGGAAATATGCAGGAATTCTGTGGCCCCACCACAATTGACGGCTGATACACCAGTCCTGGATATTTTCAAGCCAATTATTGTAAGTGGTTTTATATTTCGAAGGATAGAACTTCAACTCGTCGTTCATAACGGGAGGAAGTGCGATATCTGCAAAATGTTGCATTTTCAAGAACCACTGTTTGCACAAACGGGGTTCTACAACTGTATCAGAGTTTCTTTCAGAATATCCCACCTTGTTATCATAATCTTCCACTTTCTCGAGAAGACCTGCCTCTTTCAAATCTTTCACGATTTGTTTGCGGACAGCCATTCTATCCATTCCGACATACAGTCCTGCCTCAGGGCTGAGAGTTGCATCAGGGTTGAAAATATCGATAGTCTCCAGATTATGTGTCTTGCCGAGCATATAGTCGTTGGCATCGTGTGCAGGAGTCACTTTCAAGCAACCTGTACCGAACTCGATTTCCACATATCTGTCCTCGATTACAGGGATTGCACGATTTACCAAAGGAACAATCACCTTTTTACCTTTCAACCAGGTATTCTTGGGGTCTTTGGGGTTGATACACATTGCAGTGTCACCCATAATGGTCTCAGGACGGGTGGTAGCCACCACTGCATATCTTCTGCCTTGCTCGTCACGATGCAGAATCTGATGTTTCACAGTAGGATCAAATGGAGAATCGGGCTGTAGGCAAACTGCATTATCTTCTTGACCGTCAGTCGATCCGGCAGCTTCTTCCACGTAATACTTCAAGTAATACAGTTTACTCTTCTCATCCTTAAAGATAACCTCTTCGTTACTTAAAGCAGTCTGAGCCTTAGGGTCCCAGTTAACCATTCTGAGGCCACGATAGATAAGTCCTTTGTTATACAAATCCACAAAGACTTTGATAACGCTCTCACTTCTGATTTCGTCCATAGTGAAAGCTGTTCTGTCCCAGTCACAACTTGCACCCAACTTACGCAACTGCTTCAAGATAATTCCACCGTGCTCATTGGTCCACTCCCAAGCGTGTTTAAGGAACTCCTCACGAGTGAGGTCGCTCTTCTTAATTCCTTGTTCTGCAAGTTTTTTGACAACTTTGGCTTCAGTGGCAATAGAAGCGTGGTCGGTTCCTGGAACCCAACAAGCATTTTTACCTTTCATTCTGGCCCTGCGCACCAAAATATCCTGAATAGTATTGTTCAACATATGCCCCATATGCAACACACCTGTCACATTTGGTGGAGGAATCACGATTGTATAAGGTTCACGGGCATCTGGTTCCGAATGAAAAAATTTGTTTTCCAACCAATAAGAATACCATTTGTCTTCTACTTCGGCGGGATTATATTTTGCTGAAAGTTCCATCGTTTTCTATATTTTTTAAATAACTGACAAAAGTAATAAAAATACCTAAAATCTAACCAACTCCTTGTAAAGTCTTTGGACCGGAAGGCCCACAATATTGAAATAAGAGCCTTTAATCGAGTTTATACCGATATACCCTATCCACTCCTGGATACCATAACTTCCTGCCTTGTCCATTGGAGAATACTTCCCTACATAGTACTCTATCTCCTCTGAAGACAACTCGTCAAAAGAGACCTCCGAAATGGCAGAAAAGCTGTGACATTTCTCCAATGTTCTGATACACACTCCGGTAATAACCAGATGCACTTTACCCGAAAGGGTCTCAAGCATCTGTACAGCCTCCTGTTCCGAGCGTGGTTTTCCAAGTATTCCGGAATCACATACCACCACTGTATCGGCAGTTATCAAAATCTCATCAGGGGACAAATCTCTATGAAATCCTTCCGACTTTGCAATCGCTATAGCTCTGGGAATCTCCTCAAAAGGGAGACTCGGATCAAATTCCTCACTTCCTCCGGGGAAAGCCTCTACTGTAAAAGGGATATCGAGTCCCGCAAGCAACTCTTTGCGACGGGGCGAGGCAGATCCCAAAATTATTCTCTTATCTTTAAATTTCTCCTGCAACAACATATCTTAAAATTTTGCAGCATATTGCTCGATATCCATTGCCCACTTTCCGTGTACCTTAAGTACCTGTTCCACAAGGTCCCTGACCACTCTGTTCCCTCCGGGATAAAGTGACACATAGTCACACACTTCCTTAACTTCAGGAACTGCATCGGCAGGGGCAACAGCCAAACCACAAATCTTCATAACGCCGATATCGGGCAGATCGTCTCCGATATAAGCCACATTCTCTGGAGAAAGACCATACCTCTGACAGAAATCATTCAGACAAACGACCTTGTCCCTTGACTTCTGATAAATATTCTCCATTGGAACTTTCAAATCCCGGAACCGGTTCACAATGCTTCGCGAAACGCCACCCGTAATAATTGCCACAGGAAAGCCTTTCATATAGCACATTCTAATCGCCATACAATCTTTGGCATTGAAAGTCCTGAGCAATTCACCGTCAATGGTGGAAATCAGAGAGCCATCGGTAAAGACTCCATCCACATCAAAAGCAAAAGCCTTGATATTATGTAGTTTAACTTTATAATTATAGTTTGCCATATCACACTCCTATTTATTGAACTTTTTCATAATCATATCGGTAAACATCGAATAAACCTCCTTCTGACGGGTCATTCCCAACTCGTCGAGCAGTTCCAGATGTTTCTCGATTGTCACCATATCTCCCCTTCTGGCAGGGCCTGTCAGCACCTGGTCCGGAGAATGCAGAAAGCAGTTTCTTACCGACTCCAATGTCAAAGGAAGCAGCAATGGATTGTCCCGTCCGATGACAGAAAATCCCATTCCGAGGATATAGTTTACAAAATTACAGGTAAAAACTGCTGCCACGTGCATCTTCAAACGATCCTTTGACGAATAAAAATAGTGCTCCGAATGGAGATTGGCAGCAATCTCGTCCAATACATCATCTATCTCAGGATCAGACGATTCAAGCAAAAGAGGAACATCCTTGAACTCCACATTTTTATTGGTACTGAGGGTCATCAGAGGATACAGCACACCGCATCTCACCCCAAGTTCCTTCAAAGGGTTGAAAACATCTATATCGGTAGCACCGGAGGTGTGAAGGAATATAGGATTGTGCTCCATATCCAGCTCCTCGACCTTGCGGGCCAACTGGCTAACCACCTCGGGAATAGAATTGTCACTCACTGCGATAATAACCACAGAAGAGCTGAAAACATCAGAAATAGAGAAAGATGGTCTGGTATTGCAACCATTGCGCTGCAACACCTTAACCACCTTACTCACATTTTTCTCGGAACGACCGTAAATCGTTTCTACTATATATCCCGCTTCGGCCATTGCCAATGAGAGCCTCATCGCAACATTGCCTGCACCTATAAAAGAAACGGTATGCATCTGCTAAGCCTCAGCTGTATTGGGTCCGAATCCCATAGGGAAAGTTCCTTTAGGACCAGACAATTTGATAGGACCGTTCTGGTTTTCGTATTTTGTAATATTGTCCTGCAATGCAAGGAAAAGTCTCTTTGCGTGCTCGGGAGTCATAATGATTCTGTTGGAAATGGTTGCTTTGGGCAAACCGGGAAGCATTTTGGCGAAGTCGATGATAAACTCACTTGCCGAGTGGGTGATCAAAGCCAAGTTTGAATAATTTCCACCTGCCACTTCTTTACTGATTTCCAAATTAAGTCCTTTGTTCTCTTTGTTATTATTTTCCATATTTTTTCAATTTTATCAATTTTTCACAAATGTACGAATAATCCACAAATTTCCGGTATTTCATCTGCGCAACATTTCTCATCAGCGGGCACAGACATCACATTTTCCACAGTCGGAGACCTCTTTATCCCCAAAGTATTCAGAGAGTTGGACCGAACGGCAGGTATCTGTCGAAACATATTTGAACATACCGTTCAGACGGTCCCTGAACCTGTTTTTGCGATACTCATATTCCTTCTCCGAAAGATACAGATTATCAGGAGTAAGTCTCTCATTCACAAATGAAATCAACGGAGAGCGCACTCTGGGAATATATTGGATCAAATGTTGTCTGGAGAGCGACAGAAGCCTTAATTTTACATCCCTCAAGCTGATTCTGAGCACCCTCGCCAGATAATCCTCATCTATCGAGGTAAGCGAAGAGAAAAGCCCGGGATATATCCTCATCAGAGTCTTTACAAATGTATCGAGTGCACTGTCTCTCAACTGCACCTTATACAAATCGTCCCTGTTTACAATAAACATTATTCGGGTAGGATTGTCAATCTCCTCTGTCAGATGCCAATAACCCGACATATCTATATATTTGATGGCATTGTAAGAGGTGGCTGCATCCAATTTGAAATGTTTCACAAAATCTATCAGATTGAATTTATATACCTGTCCTGCACCCTGTTCGTATGGAATACCGAGGAAAATAAACATCTTCTGATATATATCCTTGATATAATCCAAAGGAGGGAAAGAGACCCTCAACACCCCTTGCAAACGCTTTATATCGGTATTATTCCATAACAAAAGAGCTACTGACGGAAGGCCGTCCCTGCCTGCTCTGCCCGCCTCCTGATAATAGGATTCTATCGCCTCGGGCATATCGAAATGGCACACAAACCTCACATCGGGTTTGTCTATACCCATTCCAAAAGCATTTGTGGCAACAATAATCCTCAGCGCTCCACTCTTCCAGCGGTTCTGCTTATCCACCCTCTCCTCTTTGCTCAGCCCTGCGTGGTAAAAATCGGCATCCACCCCTGCCGAGCAGAGAAACATTGCCACATCCTTGGTCGTTTTCCTCTCCCTCACATAGACGATTCCCGTCCCCGGCACACTGTTGCACAGCGAGAGCAGTTTACCAAATTTGTCTTCACATTTGCACACCTTATAGGAAAGATTCTCCCGTTCAAAACCGGAACAAATGAGATTCTTCTTTCCAAAATCGAGTTTGGACATAATGTCATCTGCCACCAGAGGAGTGGCAGTGGCTGTCAGAGCAATTACCGGAACATCCGGAATATATTTTCTTATCTCTGAAATAAGCAGATAATCGGGTCTGAAATCGTATCCCCACTGAGATATACAGTGAGCCTCGTCGACCACCAGATAAGCCACATTCATCTGTTGCAAACGGGCTATAAACAGCTTGCTTCTAAGCCTTTCCGGCGAGAGATACAAAAATTTGAAATCGCCGTATTTGGCATTGTCCAATGCAATATCGATCTCCCTATAAGTCATTCCGGAGTGAATCGCTATCGCCTTTATCCCCCTTGCACGAAGATTCTGAACCTGGTCATTAATCAGAGAAATCAATGGAGAAACCACTATTGTTATCCCCTCTCTCATCATCCCCGGAACCTGAAAACAAATAGACTTACCCCCACCGGTCGGCAGAATCGCCAACACATCTTCACCCGCTAATGCCTCAGAGATAATCTCTTGCTGCTTAGGACGGAATGAATCGTACCCCCAGTATTTCTTCAAGATTTCTTTCATAAAGACAAAGATATGAATAATTTTGTCTACTTTTTGGCAAAAAATTTGCATCTTTGCCAACCATATACAAAATAACTATTATTAAACTAACATATAATATTGTAAAATGACAAATCTAGATCTTACAAAGTACGGTATTACCAATGCCACAAAGATTATCCACAACCCCTCTTACGAAGAACTCTTCGAGGCTGAAATGAATCCATCTCTTGAAGGATTTGAAAAAGGTCAATTGACTGAACTTGGAGCAGTTAATGTAATGACTGGTGTTTACACAGGACGCTCTCCTAAAGATAAATTCTTTGTGATGGACGATGTCTCAAAAGATACCATTTGGTGGACCTCCGATGAATATAAAAATGACAACAAACCTGTAACCCAAGAGACTTGGAATACTCTTAAAGAACTTGCTTCTAACGAGTTGTCCAACAAAACTCTTTATGTAATGGATACATTCTGCGGTGCTAACGAAAACACCCGTTTGAAAATCCGTTTCATTATGGAAGTAGCTTGGCAAGCACACTTCGTGAAAAATATGTTCATCCGTCCTACCGAAGAAGAACTTGCAAACTACGGTGAACCCGATTTCGTGGTTCTTAACGCTTCAAAAGCAAAAGTTGAAAACTACAAAGAACTTGGTTTGAACTCAGAAACCGCTGTTGTATTCAACCTTACCGAGAAAATGCAGGTTATCATCAACACCTGGTATGGTGGTGAGATGAAAAAAGGTATGTTCTCATATATGAACTACTTGCTTCCTTTGAAAGGTATCGCTTCAATGCACTGTTCAGCTAACTGCGCTGACAATGGCGAAACCGCTATCTTCTTCGGTCTTTCAGGAACTGGTAAAACCACCCTTTCTACCGACCCTAAACGCCGCTTGATCGGTGATGACGAGCACGGTTGGGATGACGACGGTGTATTCAACTTCGAAGGTGGTTGCTACGCAAAAGTTATCAACCTTTCTAAAGAAAACGAACCTGATATCTACAACGCTATCAGAAGAGATGCACTTTTGGAAAACGTAACTGTTGATGCTGAAGGCAAAATCGACTTCAACGACAAGAGCGTGACTGAAAACACCCGCGTATCTTATCCTATCTATCACATCAACAACATCGTTAAACCCGTATCTAAAGCAGGTCACGCTAACAAAGTTATCTTCTTGACCGCTGACGCATTCGGTGTGCTTCCTCCAGTTTCAAAACTTACTCCTGAGCAAACAAAATACTACTTCTTGAGTGGTTTCACCGCAAAACTTGCAGGTACTGAAAGAGGAATTACCGAGCCTACTCCTACCTTCTCAGCTTGTTTTGGAGCTGCATTCCTTTCACTACACCCTACAAAATATGGTGAAGAACTTGTGAAGAGAATGGAAAAAGTAGGTGCAACTGCTTACCTTGTTAACACAGGTTGGAACGGAACAGGAAAACGTATCTCTATCAAAGATACCCGAGCTATCATTGACAGAATTCTTGACGGTTCTATCGACAAAGCTGAGACCATCACCATCCCTATGTTCAACCTTGAAGTTCCTACAGCTCTTGAAAATGTTGATACCAACATTCTTGACCCTCGCAACACTTATGCATCGGCACAAGAGTGGGAAGTTAAAGCTAAAGACTTGGCAGGCCGCTTCGTGAAAAACTTTGAGAAATTCACAGGCAACGAAGCAGGTAAAGCACTTGTAGCAGCCGGTCCAAAACTTTAATCTGACATTACACAGACTGAACTGAAGTTTTAATGATATCAGAGGCTGGATAATTTTCACTCCAGCCTCTATTTTATTAAATACCCATAACTGACAAAGTCACCTCCCAACCATCCTTTAAATGAAAAGAATCCCCAAAATAATCACCTTAACCCTGACAATGCTGATAACCATCACAATTCTTCTAATCATCACTGCACTGCTTATTGAGTACCGCCCAAAGAAAGTGGAGAAGATAGCACAGAACCAACAAGGGCACCCCCTGCCCGACTCCCTCAAAATCCTATGTTGGAATATCGGATATGGAGGACTTGGAGCCAATATGGACTTCTTCTACGACGGAGGGACAAAAGTGAGAGATACCCGTGAGAATACTATCGAAAATCTTGAAAACATAATAGCACAGATTAAAGGAGAAAACGCAGATATAGTACTCTTGCAGGAGGTGGACAAATGTTCCAAAAGGACCTATAGAATCGATCAGGTGGAACTCCTTCGCAAAGAGTTCCCGGACTACCACATCTATTTTGCATACAACTACAACTCCGCTTTTGTTCCCAAACCCCTGAGAGAGCCCATCGGCAAAGTCGAATCGGGAGTTGTCATTATGACAAAATACCTGCCCGAGGAAGTGACCAGATACCAGTACCCTTCCAAATTCCCTTTTCCGGTAAGTGCCTTCAATCTTAAAAGATGCCTTCTGACAGCACAATTCAAAACCTCTGACGGAAAACAGATAATTATTGGCAACACCCATAACACAGCCTACGACACAGGAGGGATGAGAGAGAAAGAGATTTCATTCATCGGCAAACTCTTTGAAAATTACCAAAACTCCAACACCTCATTCGTAATCGGTGGCGACTGGAACCAATATCCACCCGAGTATATTCCTGCACCGGAAGAGCTTGACAGCAGCGAATTTATGACTATAAAACTCGACGACAGTGTTCTCTCCCAATATGCAAATATCAGACATCACTCCGGAGAAAAGACCCTCAGACACCTCAACGTACCCTACGGAGAAGAGTCAGTACTCACTGTTACTGACTACTATATGGTCTCAAAAGATATATCTTCCTCAGATGCAGAAGTAATACCTTTAAATTACCGAAACAGCGACCACAATCCGGTGAGAATAAATATAAGATTGAAATAGAACAACAAAAACAAAAGTGTTACCGATTGGTAACACTTTTGTTTTACTCTAGAAACCGAAGAAATCTCCTGCCGAATATAACTCCTCGAGATCCACCTGATTAGGCTGCCAGGTACGGACATAAATCAACGGCTCGTCTTCATTTGTCATATCGACCAAAAGGAACAAATATCCCGAGTCGGCATAACGGGAAGAACTGTATTCCTGACCGATATTAATCGCAAAGACCTTTCTGTCCTCAAATTTCTCAAGCCATTGAATCTCATTATTGGTAAAACGGATATTGATAAACTCATTATTTGCAAAAACCCTTTTCAGATTTGCCAAATATGAATCCTTGTCATAGCGGTTGTAACTAATGATATTCTGACCATTGGCAGAAATGGACATCTCTGAAGATGAAGTATTTGAAGGTTTGGGGCGAACCACATTACCCACGATGATTACTGCGCTGTCAGAATATATGGTCTTGATATAATCCAAACGTTTCAAAGAATAAGCAGTCTTGTAATTTTCAAGGAAAGTGGTCAAAACCTCCCTTGTAGCATTGTTCC
>JAZRBT010000055.1:0-4872 GCA_045635245.1 Candidatus Coprenecus sp. | reverse complement strand
GATCAAATGGGAACTAAGGCTTATGGAGACGAAGCGTCAACACAAGCAACAATCAACAGACTCTATGTAGAGGTTTATTCTAAGGATGGAAATACATTAGTGTATGAACCATCTGTTATTACAATGAACAATGCAACTGCAACTGTTACATTGAACTTGGTTTCTACTCAAGAGTATGATATTATCTTCTGGGCACAGAATGAATTTTGTACCTATGATGTTACCGATTTGAGAAGTGTTAAGATGAATGCAAATCATCACAACTCAGAAACAGGTGCAGCTTTCTACGCAGTGTTGAATGACTACACCCCAGTGAACGGCCAACAAGGTGTTACTCTTACTCGTCCATTTGCACAATTGAATCTTGGTACAACTACTGAGGTGTCGTATGCAAATGGTACAAATAATAAGGTAACCATTGAAAGTGCGAAAATCACAGTGAAAGGTGTTGCTCCAAGTTTTGATAGAATTAATGGTCAGACAAATGGAGAGGGTTATGCACCTGCGCTTTCTAATGAGGTTACCTATACTTATGAAAATACTGATGCAACTACCAATTTCCCTAAAGCAGCTGGAGAAATCGAAGTAGCAGGTAAAAAATACCAATATGTTTCTATGGATTATTTTGCAGTTCCAGGAAACCAATCTACAGTACAAGTTACTGCAGAAATTAAGGTAAAAGACCCCAATGGTGTAGAAAGCACTATTACTCGTGTTATTGAAAGTGTTCCTGTACAAATGAACTACAAAACCAACATCGTGGGTAACCTTATTACTTCGGCTACAGAATTTGAAGTAATCGTAGAAGAAGGATGGACTGGTACTAACGATAAAGAAGTAGAGTTCAGAGATGTTGCAAATCAAGAAGAATTGCAAGAAGCAATTCAAGACGGTGTCGATAATATTACTTTGACTGATAATATTGAACTAACCGGATCATTGGTGTTTAGTACACCTGCTCCTCAAAATCCTATTGCACGTGCAGCGGCTGAAATTCCTGAATTTGTATTGGATTTGAACGGTAAAAATATTTCTGGTGTTGATAACTCTACAGCAAGTTATGGCTTGATTAATATTAATCCCGCAGTAAGTTTGACTATTAGAGGAGAAGGAAAAATTTCTCTTAGAGCAACTAATAATCGCGAATGGAATGCTTATTCATCAGTAGTTTCAAACCAGCGAGGATATCTTACAGTATGCGAAGGTGTTGAGATTGAACACCTTGGTGGTACTGATATGGCTTATGGTATTGATAATCTTACAAATACTGATGCTCAAAAAGCAATTACAATTATTGATGGGGCAACAATTAAATCAACTTATCGTGCAATTCGTCAGTTCTTGAATAGTGCAGCTGATGGCGTAAACAATGAATTGTATGTTAAGAGAGGTACTATTGAAGGTGCAAATAAATCTATTTGGATGCAGGAGGCTAGTGCTAATCCTAATCCAGGTAAATTGATTGTAGAAAGTGCAGCAGAGTTGAAAGGAAATGTGTTGTTATCACCTTCTGCAGGAGCAACAGAATGGCCTGTTGAGGTATCTATTGCAGCAACTTCATTGAAAAACGAATCAGAAGTTCTTGTTAATGACAATGTTCCTGTCGGTTATAGTCTAGTATGCGAAAATGGTGTTTGGACCGTGAAACAACCTGCAGTAGGAAGTATCGTAGAACTTGCAGGTCAAAAAGCAGTTATCTTTAGCATTGATGACGAAGCAATTAAAGCTGTTTCTGTAGCTGAAATTAATCTTAATGGAAAAAATTGGCAAAATGCTATGGACTGGGCAGCAGGACTTGGAGAAGGTTGGGTTTTAGCTTCAATGGATGATTTGAATCTTATCTATAATTTGCGTTGTGAACTAAATGATGCTTTGGAAGTAGATAATGCAGAAAATGCTCTATTTTGGGAAGGTGATGAACTTTATTTTAAGAATGGAAGTGTTTACTATGCTACATATATCTCCTCGACAGAAGTTCCTTATGGTGAAGAAGATACAAATGGTAATGCATATTTTTCAAATCGTGTATTCTTCAAATTGTTCAATGATTTAGGTTATTCAGATGTATTATATTCAGCATTTGATTGTATAAATAAATATGCACCTCTTAAAGACAATCATTTTGCTCGTGGTGTATACACTATTGATAGATAGTATATTAGAGAATTAATTTTAAGATACTGCACTCTTCTTTATTGAAGGGTGCAGTTTTATTTTTGGATATGAAAGGGGGGCTGTTTAATTATGTCAGTATTTTTTACTGTTTTGATTGAAGTTAAGATGTGTGAATAGCAGAATTTATACTTGTTTAGATGTATTTTGAGGTATTGGTATATTCAGCGATTCTTTTTGATGTGGGATTTAGTGGTTAGCAGATACAAAACTACCTGGAGCAGCAATCCTTGTCAGAAGTACTTCTAAGCCGCATTGGTGCTCCCAGTGTGCCAAATTCCAGCAGTTTCTGGAGCACTGGAGGGCACTTTGAAGCCGATTTGCGCACCAGGTGCTTTTGTGCCAATTTAGGTTGCAAGAGCTTTAGGTCGTGCTCGGTTAAGAGTGATGAAGTGTTATGCTGGTGTAAAGAAATAAAAATAACTCCCGAACAATCGTCACTTATGGAGCGGCCTAATTCTGCTCAATATCCGACAGAACAGGAGTTTCTAATACGTCATTTTACATTCTTACATTCTCCAGCGGAGGGTAAGCATTCCGTCGGCAACTGCGCGATTAGTGAAGTCGTAGTACAATGTGCCGATTATTCCAAGGGCGAACTTTGGGGTTATTTTTAGGAAAAATCTGGTTTGGGAATTAAATTCTGCCGGTGCACTTGAGAGATGTGTTGCCCAAAGGTCGTTGAATGTCTCAATCTGAAAATATTTCCATTCCCAGCCTCCGACAATAGATAGTTGTCCCCCTAATCCGTTGTACTCTTTCCACATAAAAAGCGGTTCAATAGATAGAAATCCGTGTTTGCTATTAATGGTGTAGGCAGCTCCCAGATATGTGGCGCTTTCAAAATATGAGGAAGCTGCATTTGCTCTATATTCCCAGTGAAGATAAAATGGAGAATCCCAAAATTTTTGTTCCCAAAAGAATTGTCCGTATGCTCCAAAGGAACGACCTCTCCAATCACCCATTTCAATATATGCATATCCAACGTGATTATTTCCAATTTTGTAACTTTCAGATGCAATCAGTCCCTTGTCATTAAAAGGGGAATATAGCATCATAATAGAAGAATTAACCTGACTCTTTGCTGCTAATGACAAAGCTAGAGTCACCAAAATAAGTACAAGTCTTTTCATATTGCTCAAATTTTCTTTTCCAGATCAACCTGGAAGGAGTAGGGTAATATTTTCGTATTGACCAGGCAAATTTAAACAAATTTACATAAAAAATAAAAAGCACTACCTAGAAACGGCAAGATATGCCTGTTATAAAGCCGGCAAATGCAACTCCATAGCCAACTTCAAAAAACCAGGAGACTTTTCTTCCGACAGCAATACCAACTGGGGTAATTTGAAAAGAGGGGTAGAATTCGTGATTCCTGATGTTATCTTTACCACTGCTCATACGTAGTCCTGCTCCAAAAGCAAGGGTTGCATAATATCGGAAGAAGGAGTCAAAGCCGGTTGAGAATTTTACAGTGGGCATTATTATCAAGTTATGGTCAATGTATGTCCAAGGAGTTCCTTCATAGGGTGTTATATGGCGCCAATAATTTCGATAACCGACATTTGCACCGACTATCAGCCACTTTTTGATTTTGAAATCGAAATCTGCAGAAAATATACCGGTTGTCTTTAATGGACCTCGAGTATGACCTAAAGCAGGGTCCACTCGTGCAGTCATTTCTACTAAATAATGCCCATCAAGCAGGAACCAACCTAATCTGGCCTCATATTTATACTCTTGGGCATTGATTGTCAGACTGGTAAAAAGAAATATTGCAGTGAGTATCAGTAATCGTTTCATATAACTTTCCTTTAAAACATTTGCTTCTGCAAAGATAATTTTTTTTATAAATGCAAAAAGTCGCATACACATAAGTGGATAATTTTTATTAGGTTTGTAGAATGAATACTATTTATTTTGCAGGTGGATGTTTTTGGGGAACACAGCATTTCCTCAATCAATTCGAAGGAGTTGTGCAGACCGAAGTCGGCTACGCAAATGGCAGCATTGCCAATCCCACTTACCAGGAGGTTTATACAGATCAGACCGGTCACGTTGAGTGTGTCAGGGTTATTTATGACAGCAATATTATCTCTTTGGAGACCCTTTGCCGTCTCTTTTTCAAATCAATTGACCCGCTTCTGAAGAACCGCCAGGGAAATGATTGTGGCACAAGATACAGGACCGGGATTTATTGGATAGAAGAATCGGATGCAGATGTTGTGAATAAAGTATTTGAAGAGGTCCAAATGAAATACAGTGAGCCTCTGGTGGTGGAAAAAGCTACGTTGGATTGCTTTTATACAGGGGAGGAATATCATCAGCAATACCTTGTCAAGAATCCTGAAGGATATTGCCATTTATCTCCTGTTCTTATCCATTTTGCAAAGATATATACCTTGATTATCAAAGAATTGAGAAAATATTCAGATGAACAGAAGAAGGTTGTTTTGCCAAAATTTTTCAAGACTGGAGTAGGGGAGTATGCTCAGGGTGATCAGTTTCTGGGGGTGGTTGTTCCAAATACTCGCAAAGTGGCAAAACAGTTCAAGGAGATTCCATTTGAGGTTATTGAATGGCTGTTGGAAAGCCAATGGCACGAAGTGCGTCTATGTGCGCTCCTTATAATTGTCGAGAGATATAAGACCTCTCCAGAAGAAGCTGTCAGGTTTTATATTGCTCATACAAAGCATATTA
>JAZRBT010000054.1:0-9697 GCA_045635245.1 Candidatus Coprenecus sp. | reverse complement strand
ATAACCTTCTGCCATTTCAAGATAGCGGGGACCTTTTGCCAATGTTCCGAACATTGTTCCTACCTGACTTCTCAGACCTTTGCCCAAATCTTCAAGACCTGCTCCAATAGGAAGACCACCTTCTGAGAAAGCAGACTGTGTTCTACCGTAAACGATTTGTAGGAAAAGTTCACGCATTGCTGTATTGATTGCATCGCAAACAAGGTCAGTATTAAGAGCTTCCAACAAAGTTTTGCCGGGAAGGATTTCTGATGCCATAGCAGCAGAGTGAGTCATACCGGAACAACCGATAGTCTCGATCAACGCCTCTTGTATAATACCATCTTTAACATTCAATGTCAATTTGCACGCACCTTGCTGAGGAGCGCACCAACCTACTCCGTGGGTAAGACCTGAGATATCGGTAATCTCTTTGCTTTTTACCCATTTGCCTTCTTGTGGAATAGGTGCGGGGCCGTGGTTGGCACCCTTAGCTACGCAACACATATGTTGCACTTCGTGTGAGTAAATCATTCTTCTTCAAATATTTGTTTAAAAATTATCCAATAAAGTGGAAGTGAGGACCGAAGCGCTCAAATGCAGCTTTGTCCAAAGCTTCTCTGTGGTCAGGGTGAGCAACGCTGATGATAAGTTTTGCTCTCTCCTGAAGTGATTTTCCGTATAGGTTTACTGCACCATACTCGGTAACAAACCAGTGGATGTGGTTACGGGTGGTGACAACACCTGCTCCCAAGTTCAATACAGGGGCGATTTTGCTGACACCTTTGTTGGTTACTGAAGGCATAGCGATAATGGCTTTACCTCCTTTAGATTGTGATGCACCGTAGATAAAGTCGATCTGTCCACCAACACCTGAATAGAATGTGGTTCCAAGTGAATCGGCACAAACCTGACCTGTGATATCAACTTGAAGAGCTGAGTTGATAGCGGTAACTTTAGGGTTTTTAGCGATGATAAATGGATCGTTGGTGTATCCTACGTCCATCATAGCCACCATAGGGTTGTCGTCGATGAAGTCATAAACTTTTTGAGAACCCATTAGGAATGTAGATACAAGTTTACCTCTGTCGATAGCTTTTTCAGCACCGTTGATAACTCCTTTTTCTACCAATGGAAGAACTCCGTCTGCAAACATTTCGGTGTGGATACCAAGATTTTTGTGGTTGCCCAATTGTGCCAAAACTGCGTTGGGAATAGCACCGATACCCATTTGAAGGGTAGCGCCATCTTCGATAAGAGCAGCACAATTATTACCGATAGCGGTCTCAATTTCAGATGGTTCTGAGAAATGAGCAGGTTCAAGTTCTGAATCGCATTCAACGAAAATGTCAATCATTGAAAGGGGAATCATTGCATCTCCGAAAGCGCGGGGAACGTGTTTGTTCACAACTGCGATAACGTGCTCTGCACACTCGATAGCAGCAAGAGTGGCATCTACAGAAGTTCCCAATGAAACATATCCGTGTTTGTCAGGAGGAGAAACCTGAATCATTGCCACGTTACAAGGGATAACGCCTGAACGGTACAATTTTTGGGTTTCGCTCAAGAAAATTGGAATATAGTCTGCGTAGCCGGCTTGTACACTTTTACGAACATTGCCACCTACGAAAAATGCTTGATGGAAGAAAACTCCTTCATATTTTGCATCGGTATAAGGGGCAGCACCTTCTGTATGCAGGTGGTGGATGCGTACATCTCTCAACTCGCCTGAGTCACCTCTGCGGCAAAGAGCATCAATTAGAACCTTGGGAGCACTTGCAACACTACTGAAGTGGATATGGTCGCCAGACTTTACAACCTTAACGGCTTCGTCTGCAGAAACGAAATTAATATTTTTATACATATCTATGTTTTATTTGGTTTGTCTCAAAAATCGTACAAAGTTACAAAACATTCTTTATATATTTGCAAATAATAATCAAGGTAATTATGAGTACAAACGAAATGAGTACAAGAGAGGAGAAAATGGCTGCTTTCGGCAGACTCCTCGATGTGATGGACGAACTCAGGGAAAAGTGTCCTTGGGACAAAAAACAGACTATTGAATCGCTTAGACCTCAGACAATTGAGGAAACTTACGAGCTGAGTGATGCGATTTTGAACGGTGATTACAAAGAACTTTCAAAAGAGATAGGAGATGTTTTGCTCCACGTTGTTTTTTATGCAAAAATCGGATCGGAGAAAGGAGAATTCGATATTGTGGATGTGATAAACAGACTTTGTGACAAACTTATATACCGCCATCCCCACGTGTTTGGCGAAAAGCAGGTGGCAGATGCTGCAGAAGTTGTGAAAAATTGGGAAGAGTTGAAAACCACCGAGAAAGATGGAAACAAGAGGGTTCTTTCGGGAGTTCCTCAAACCCTTCCACCACTGCTTAAAGCCTACAGAATGCAGGATAAAGCCCGTGCAGTGGGTTTTGACTGGGAAGAAAAGAGTCAGGTTTGGGACAAAGTGGCTGAGGAACTTGGAGAGTTCCATCAGGAATTGGATAAAATGGAGAGCAATAACTCCGAATCTGTGGTCAAGGCAGAAGGGGAACTTGGTGATTTGTTGTTCTCGATAGTCAATGCGGCACGTCTTTATGATTTGAATCCCGATACTGCTTTGGAAATGACCTGTGCCAAATTCCGCCGTCGTTTTACTTACCTTGAGGAGCAGACAATCAGAAAAGGACAGTCGCTAAAAGATATGACTCTTGCTCAGATGGATGCGATTTGGGAAGAGGCTAAAAAGATGGAAAGGGGAGAGAACTGATTATGTGGCTGGAGAGAACAGAGTTGCTGATAGGTAAAGAGTCGCTGGAGTTTTTGAAAAATTCCACAGTTGCGGTTGTGGGAGTCGGAGGGGTAGGAGGCTATGCCGCAGAAATGATAGTGAGGGCAGGTGTCGGAAGAGTCATAATTATAGATGCAGATGTGGTATCGGAGTCAAATAAAAACAGGCAGCTTCTGGCACTCGATTCGACTATGGGGCTCTCTAAAGTAAAAGTCCTTTCGCAAAGGCTCAAAGATATTAATCCTCAATTGGATATCATTCCTGTGGAAGAGTATCTGACAGAGGAAAATGCAGGAGCATTGATTGAAAATGCTGCAGGAGAAAAAAAGGTAGATTTCTTGGTCGATGCAATTGATACCCTTGCTCCTAAAATTGCACTGATATCGTATTGTGTGGCAAGTTCGGTTCCGTTGGTGAGTTCAATGGGGTCCGGCGCTAAATTTGATGCTACAAAAGTGAGAATTGCCGACTTGTCCAAGTCGTATAACTGTCCGTTGGCATATATTCTTCGCAAGAAACTTCGCAAGGTGGGTATCCATAAAGGCTTTAAAGTGGTCTTTTCAGAAGAACTCCCTGAAAGAGAGGCTATTGTTCCTACCGAAGGGGAAAGGAACAAAAAGTCTCAGGTGGGAACGATTTCCTATCTGCCCCCTGTCTTCGGATGTGTGTGCGCTCAGGCGGCTTTAACATTTTTAATTGAAAAAAGTAAACAGGAACAACAATGAAATATACTCTAAAAGAGGTGACCGGTTCGTCCGATTTCAGGAAATTCATAAATCTTCCATACCGCTTGTATAAAAATACCCCTGAGTATGTTCCAAATCTCAGAAGTGATGAGCGCTCTATCTTTACAAAAGCCCCTTCTCTCGAGTATTGCCAGTTGAAAATGTGGATTGTGCTCGAAGGAAAGAGGTGTGTAGGAAGGGTAGCCGGTATAATAAATCCCCGGTATAATGATTTGTACAACAGAGAGTGTGCGAGATTCGGATGGATTGAGTTTGAGGAAGATATAGAGATTGCAAGGCTTCTTCTTCAGGCTGTCGAGAGCTGGGCAAAAAGTCAGGGAATGACTCAAGTCCACGGTCCTATGGGGTACAATACCTGGTATAAGCAAGGGATGCTGATAAGTGGTTTTGAGAACACTCCTCCGATAAATTGCATCTGGAATTTTCCATATTATCCCAAGTTTTTGAATGAGTTGGGCTATCAGAAGGAGTCGGACTGGATTCAGTATCTTCTTCCAGCCGGACAAGGTGTGTCGGAGAAGTTGGAGCATATCTCTACAGTGTTGATGAAAAGATATCCTCTCTCATTTCTGGATGTCAGAGAAATTAAGCACAATAAAGATCTTGTAGATAGATTTTTCAGCACTTATAACGAGACATTCAGGAGTGTTCCCTATTTCGTTCCCCTGACAGACAATGAAATAGAGGTGCTTGGCAAATCGTATATCAAGCTTCTCAAACCCGAAATAAATTGTTTTGTGATAGATGACAAACGGAGAATTGCCGCATACGGAATATGCTTCCCCTCTATGTCGGAAGGGTATAAAAAAGCCCGTGGACGCCTTTTCCCTTTCGGCTGGTATCATATCCTCCGTTCTTTTAAAAAGTATGACACTATAGATCTGATGATGGTCGGAGCCGATCCGGCTTGGCAAAACAAGGGAGTTTCGGCGATTTTTCATAATAAATTGGCGAATGAGTTTGCAGCCAGAGGAATTAAATTCGGCATTACCAATCCTCAGAACGAGAGCAACTTAGCAATAAAAGTGTGGGACGATTACAAGGAGAAGGAACTTTTTATGAGACGCAGGTGCTTTGTTAAAAGCATATAGTCCTAAATTTGTATTATATTTGCAGATTATTTGAGAATAGTATAATATGAGTGCAGAATATCCATTAGTAGATAAACTTCAAGAGTTAAAGAAGAAATATTTGAATCTTTCGGAGCAACTTTCCGACCCTGTTGTTATGGGTGATATGAAGAAATTCATCCAATTGAACAAAGAGTACAGGGAGTTGGAGCCAATTGCAGCTGCTGCAGATAAATATTGCAAGATGGTTCAGGACCTCGAGGGTGCAAAAGAGATTCTTCTTAATGAAAAGGATGAAGACCTTAGAGATTTGGCAAAAGAGGAGTTGAGTGCCATCGAATCTGAAATTCCTGTTATGGAAGAGGAGATCAAGTTGTTGTTGATCCCTAAAGATCCTCAGGATGACAAAAACGCGATTGTCGAAATCCGTGGTGGTACAGGTGGTGATGAGGCTGCAATCTTTGCCGGAGACCTTTATAGAATGTATGCCAAATTCTGTGAGAAAAAAGGTTGGAAAATGGAAATCAACAGTCAGTCTGAAGGTGCATCAGGTGGATATAAAGAAATTATTCTAAAGGTTTCAGGACAAGGTGTTTACGGTGTCTTGAAATATGAGAGTGGTGTCCATCGTGTTCAAAGGGTTCCCCAAACCGAAACCCAGGGTCGTGTACACACTTCTGCCTCATCTATCGTTGTTTTGCCCGAAGCGGATGAATTCGACGTGGAACTGAATATGAACGATATCCGTAAAGATACATTCTGTTCGTCAGGTCCCGGAGGACAGTCGGTGAATACTACTTATTCGGCTATCCGTCTGACCCACATTCCAACAGGATTGGTGGTTCAATGTCAGGATGAAAAATCCCAATTGAAAAACTACGACAAAGCTCTTGCAGAACTTCGTACCCGTTTGTACAATATGGAGTATGAAAAGTATCTCAATGAGATGTCCAAGAAACGTAAGACAATGGTTGCTACCGGTGACCGTTCGGCTAAAATCCGTACTTACAACTACCCTCAGTCAAGGGTTACCGATCACCGTATAAACTATACAATGTATAACCTCCCTGTGTTTATGGATGGTGATATCCAAGAGGTTATCGATCAATTGCAAATCGCAGAAAACGCTGAGAGACTTAAGGCTGAGGAGTAAGAAGATAACCACCTTCTTCTCCACCTTCGGGTCCCAATTCTATAATGTAGTCGGCATACTCTATTATATATGGATTATGTTCGACTACAATTATTGTATGCCCTTTGCTGATGAGGGCATCGAACGATTTTATCAATTTTTCAATGTCGTCAAAGTGTAGTCCTGTGGTAGGCTCGTCAAAAATGAACAGGATATGTTTTCCGCTAATGCCATTTTCGTCAGAGTTCTCTTTTCCAAGGAAGTAGGCAAGTTTGACCCTTTGGCTTTCGCCACCCGAAAGGGTGCTGCTGTTTTGTCCTAAAGCAATATAACCGAGTCCTACATCGTGCAGTGGCTGCAATTTTTTTGCAATTTTCTTTGCGGCAGGGGAGTCCTGGCTTCCGAAGAATTCAATTGCATCGTCGACACTCATATCGAGGATGTCGCTGATGTTTTTCCCCTGGTATTTCACTTCCAGAATGTCGTGAATGAATCTTTTACCTCCACACGATTCGCAGGTCATAGTTATGTCAGCCATAAACTGCATAGGAATTTTGATAGTTCCCTCGCCGAGGCACTCGGGGCATCTTCCTCCGTCAATGTTAAAGGAGAAATGTGAGTGCCCGTAGCCATTCATCTTGGCGTAAGGCTGCTCGGAGAAGAGTTTTCGTATATCATCGTACACCTTGATGTAAGTGGCAGGGTTGGAACGGGAACTTTTTCCGATAGGATTCTGGTCCACAAATTCTACCGAGGAGATTCTGTCTGTACTTCCTCGCAGTTCTCTGAACGAGCCGGGTTTTGGGCCCACTTGATTAAGGTATCTGTTCAGAGCAGGATAGAGAATGTCTCCAACCAATGTCGATTTGCCTGAACCACTCACTCCGGTCACTGCTGTAATTACATTCAGAGGGAACTTTACATCGATGTTCTTGAGGTTGTTTTCACAGCAATCACACACTTCTATAAAATGTTTCGGCTCTCTCTTGCTGTGGTTCAATGAAATTTTTGATACTCCGCTGAGGTATTTCAGTGTAAGTGAATTCGGGTGTTTCTGTGTAAGATCCTCTGTGGGAGCAGGACCTGAATAGACCACTTCTCCACCATATTTTCCTGCGTAGGGTCCTATATCTATCAAATAATCTGCAGCTCGGATTATCTCCTCGTCGTGTTCTACGACAATGACAGTGTTGCCTAAGTCTCTGAGGCTTTTTATGACTGAAATAAGGCGTTGGGTGTCTCTGCTGTGGAGCCCGATACTTGGCTCGTCCAAAATATACATTGAGCCTGTAAGGGAATTTCCGAGAGATTTGACTAAGCTGATTCTCTGACTTTCTCCACCACTAAGTGTGTTGGATGCTCTGTTCAGTGTGAGATATGACAAACCTACATCGTTGATGTATTCCAGTCGCTGTACTATCTCCCGAATCGCTCTTTCTGCTACTTTCTGCTCGTATTCGTTGAGTCTGAGTTCTTTGAAGAAAGTGAGTAAGTCCTTGATACTCATCGATAGTAGCTCGTCTATGTTTTTGCCTCCTATCTTGACATATAAAGACTCTTTGCGCAGTCTGCTACCCTGACATTCACGACAAGTAGTCTTACCGGAGTAGCGGCTGATCATATATTTGTTCTGAATTTTATATCGTTTGGATTCCAATTCTTTGAAGAAAGGAGTGATGCCGGTTATGTATTTATTCCCTTTCCAAAGCAAATCCTTTTGTTCTTTAGTGAGTTCTTTGTATGGGGTGTGGATAGGGAAACCTATCTTCTCTGCATTCAGGATGACCTCTTCCTTGAAATATCTCATTACATCTCCTTTCCAGCAGGCAATAGCGTCCTGAAATACCGACAGTGCCTGATTGGGCACTACGAGTGCTTCATCTATGCCGATGAGTTTTCCGTAACCTCCACATTCCGGACAAGCCCCTAAAGGACTGTTGTAATTGAATAGCCATTCAGAGGGAGTTTCGAAAAGAATTCCATCTCTCTCAAAGATATTTGAGAATTGTTTTGTGATTTTTTTCTCCGATGTATCTATCAGAATGGTGATATATCCGCCCCCTTTATTGAATGCTGTAGAGATAGAGTCTGTCAAAGAAGTTTCCAGTTCGTTATCCATCTGAGCAATGTTTCCGATGGTGCTTCTGTCTATCAGCAGCATTACATTTTTATCGGAGTAGGAGTCTATGTTGGTCAGAATACGGTCTATCCTTTCTATTCTGATTTCCCCATTTTCTTCAACATAGAGTCTTGAAAATCCCTCTTCTTTGAGATTTACAAGTCTTTCAATTCTGTATTCTCCTTCGCTCCACTTAATGTCAGAAAGGATATAAACAATTGATTCTTCCGGAAATTCTCCTCCCGCTGCAAATCCTTTTAGCGCTTCCAAAGTGGAGTTTGTGGTGTCGCATTGAACCTCTTCGCCGCTGACAGGGGAGAAGGTGTGTCCTATTTTGGCAAACAGTGTTCGCAGGTAGTCATAGATTTCGGTGGTGCTGCCGACGGTGGAACGGGGGTTTCGTGTATTGACTTTTTGTTCAATGGCAATAGCGGGTGGAATGCCGATGATGCTCTCCACAGCAGGTTTTGACATTCTTCCCAAAAATTGTCGGGCAAAAGATGAAAGACTCTCTGCAAATCGGCGTTGCCCCTCTGCAAAAAGGGTCTCAAAGGCGAGAGATGATTTTCCGGAACCGGAGATACCTGTGATAACGGTAAATTTGTTTCTTGGAATATCGACATCTATCCCTTTGAGGTTGTTTACCTCTGCTTTCTTTATTTTAATGAAACCCTCTTCCATATTTCTCTATTGTGAAATTCTTAATGCAGAATATACCCCTTTGGTTTTTCTCATATTTGATATGATTTTGTCAAGTATCTGATTTGATGATACATATACTTGAATTTTTACATCGAAGTCCCCTTTGTTACGTCCCTCTTTTGGGGTGAATGAGGATGAACGCAAAGATGCTCCGAAGCCTGTCACCATCTCCAGCAGTTTGGGATAGATGGCAGCATCATCGATTATCACTTTGATAGTGGTTTGGAAACTTCCCCTCTCGACTGTTTCTCTCCATTTCACTTTCTGGATCCGGTAGGGGTAGTTCTCAATCAGTCTGGCAGCGTTTGGGCAGGAGAGGCGGTGGATTTTGATACCGTCTTTTATCGATACAAATCCGAAAACCTCGTCTCCGTAAATGGGATTGCAACATTTTGCCATTTTGTAACCGACATTTCCCAACTTTCCGTCAATGATAAGGTAGTCGGAATCGGCACTTTTGCTTTGTTGTGATACGGTGGCAGTGCGTTCCTCTGTATTTTCCTCCTGTTCTTTCTGGTTCTTTTTCTCGGCGAGATAACTCTTGATAGACATTATATCTATGGTCTCGTCCTCGATGTATGAGTAGAACTCGCTGACAGTCTTTAGTTTATATTTCTTCAGGAATACTGCGATATCATCGTCGGTAAATTCCTCTTTCCAGTTTTTGAGTCGTCTTTCGAGCAATTCCCGTCCGATATCTGCACGCTTTTTAAGGTCTTCCTTGAGTTTCAGGCGAATTTTGTTGCGGGCTTTGGAGGTTACGACAAAATTGAGCCAGTCGGCAGAAGGCTTCTGGTTTTTGTTGCTCATAATCTCCACAATATCCCCGGTTTTGAGCTGGTCTTTGATGGATACCGCTTTCCCGTCGATAATCGCACCGCTGCATTTGATACCTAAATTTGTGTGAATGTCAAATGCAAAGTCGAGGACTGTGGCACCTTTGGGAAGGCGTCTCAATTCTCCATCGGGAGTGAATACAAATACCTCTTCTTTAAGGAATTGAGGGGTGTATGATTCGCTGTATCTGATTCCCGATTCGAGCGCTTTGCGGACATTGTTCAGCCATTGTACTACCTCTGTCTCACCTTTGATTCCTTTGTAGGACCAGTGTGCGGCATTTCCATTTTCTGCAATCAAATCCATCCTTTCG
>JAZRBT010000053.1:0-1937 GCA_045635245.1 Candidatus Coprenecus sp. | reverse complement strand
GCAAGTGTCGGGATCAATAGAATAAACATCACCTGCAGAGATAGCGCCTAGTGGGCATTCATCAATGCAAGAACCGCATGCTACACATGCATCAGGATCAATTCTGTGTGCCATAATTGTAGTAGTTGTTGTGTTAATTTTTATTAATGTATCGCAAATATATTAATATTTTATCAATATCCTAAATAAAAATCAAACTTCAAACATTTAAACTATCTTTGCATAATTCTTGCTTGTAGTACTGTATGAAAAGGATTTTGTTAATAGTATTCGTAAGTTTGGCTTTATCAGCGATTTCTTCGTTTGGAGTTGCTGCGCAGAATGTTTTTGAGGGTGTGATTTCATTTGATAAGGTGGAACATAATTTTGGGGACATTTTGATTTCATCGGGTCCGAAGGAGTGTACTTTTACTTTTAAGAATGTCGGCAGTGGACCTATTGCTGTGTATAGGGTTTTGTCTTCTTGTGGTTGTACTGAGCCGACCTGGACACAGAAGCCGGTCAAGAGTGGTGAGACGGGAGAAATCAAGGTAGTTTTCAATAATGATCAGGGACCTTATCCTTTTAATAAGACTCTGACAGTGAACGTGTCGGGACTTTCCAAGCCTATTTTATTGAAAATAAAGGGTGTGGCTCACGATAAGAAGAAGAGTATTTCGGAGTTGTTCCCTCTTCATTATGGGGCAGTCGGAATAAAGGAGTCTGTTTTGTCTTTGGGACAATTGGAGCAGGGTGCGTCCCGTTCGATTGAGGTGGAGTTGGCAAATATAACTTCAAAGTCGGTATCTGTTTCATTCTCTGATATGACTCAGGGACTTTCTTTGTCTGCTTCGAAGTTGGATATTGCTCCCAATTCTATTGTCAAGGTTATTTGTACTGTCAATACTGCTAAGACTTCTTCCAAGAAGTGGGGCAAGACTCCTTTCTCGTTTACTATGAGTGTCGGAGGAAAGAGTTTCAAGAATTTTATAACTATTGAGCCTTTGATCAAGGAGAATTTCAGTGATATGTCGGAGCAGCAGAAGAGATATGCTGCTTTCCCTCAGTTTGGATCATCGTCATTGGATTTTGGTGTTGTGAAGGCCGGAGAAAAGTTGAAGGGTGAGTTTGTGGTTAAGAATTCGGGACGTGAGGTGCTGAAAATCTACAAAGCTGATACAAGTGAGGCTGGTGCTGTGTTATCTTTGCCAGGAGATGTGGCAGCTGCTGCAAGTGATAAGATAGAGGTGAATATCGATACTGCAGGACAGAGTGGTGAAATTTTGAATATCATCACTTTGGTTACAAATTCGCCGACAAGACCGATTATTAATTTATTTATCATATATACTGTTAATTGATATGAGTAAATCAGACCGTCAGGGTGATTTTTTCGATGAATATAAACCCGAAGAGACTGCATTGGTAGTAAATGAGGGGGTGGAGCAACCTCCTATCATTAATCCATATTTGAGTAAAATCCTCAAAAAGCGTAATGCTCGTCCTGTGATGACTGTGGATGATTATATGAAGGGCATTATCGAGGGAAATACTATAATTTTGAGTAAGGCAATTACTTTGGTGGAGAGTTCTCTGCCGGAGCACCGCGAAATGGCCAAAGAAATTATTATCAGGTGTCTGGAACATTCCAAAAGGAAGGAGTCGATGAGGGTTGGTATTACCGGTGTGCCAGGGGCAGGAAAGAGTACTTTCATTGAGGCTTTTGGTGGACTTGTCACTTCAAAGGGACATAAATTGGCAGTTTTGGCTATTGACCCGAGCAGTGAGAAGACCAAAGGAAGTATTTTGGGGGACAAGACCCGTATGGAGACTCTTTGTAATGATCCCAATGCATTTATCCGTCCCAGTCCGAGTGCCGGTTCGTTGGGTGGAGTGGCGAGAAAGACTCGTGAGTCGGTGCTGTTGTGCGAGGCGGCAGGCTACGATGTGATTTTCAT
>JAZRBT010000052.1:0-2046 GCA_045635245.1 Candidatus Coprenecus sp. | reverse complement strand
CAAGGATTGATGAGAGAATCAAACCCCAAATAATGCAATTGAAAATCTGACCGATGGTCATTGTTACGGGCATCATTCTCATAAGCATATCGTAGTCAGCCAAGCCTTCGATACCCATTTCTTCGTACATAACCATCATTTGGATAACTTGTGCTTCCAATTGTCCGGGAATGATTACCTGGTATAGAACAAGTGTTGCAAGGGTACATACTACAGTCGAAAACAACGATACTGCCATTCCGTATCTGAAGGAGTTTCCGTAGGTGAGTTCTGAATTGTTTTCAATGAAATTCTTTTTGATGAAGTAGTGCAGTACAGCTGTGCAACCTGCTACTTTCAAAAGGTTTATCAGAAGTCCAAGTGTACCTTCAATTTGAAAAATCTGATGAATATAATCTGCTGCAATAGGGATTATTGAGAGAAAAAGGCCGTTGGTGGCTGCTTTTGCCCAATCAATTTTCTTATTCATAATCAAATATCTGTTTATAAAGTACAAAAATAGTATAAAATTATTAATTTTGCGTTTTGTAACCTGAAGAAACTAATAGTCAAGATATGTTAGATATAAAATTCCCTGACGGAAGTGTCAGAAATTATGAGGCGGGTGTTACCCCTTATATGATTGCGGAGAGTATTTCTCCCCGTTTGGCAGCCGATGTTATGGCAGCTACTTTTAATGAACAAATTTATGATTTGGACCGTCCTATCAATGAAAACGGTTCTTTGAAATTGCATAAATGGGAAGATGCAGAGGCTAAATCTACATTTTGGCACTCATCATCTCACTTGATGGCAGAAGCATTGGAGTCTTTGTATCCCGGAATCAAATTCGGTATCGGACCTTCAATTGAAACCGGTTTCTACTACGATGTGGACTTGGGAGACAAGACCATCACAGAGAGTGATTTGAAGAAAATCGAGGACAAGATGATCGAACTTGCCCGTCAAAAACAGAAATTTGTAAGAACTGATGTTTCAAAAGCTGAAGCATTGGCAAAATATACAGAGAAAGGTGATGAGTACAAATGCGAATTGATTCGCGATTTGGAAGATGGTACCATCACATTCTATACCAATGGTGATTTTACCGACCTTTGCCGCGGACCTCACTTGAGAGATACTTCTGTTATTAAAGCGGTGAAACTTACCGCAATTGCAGGTGCTTATTGGAGAGGAAACGAGAAAAACAAAATGTTGACCCGTATCTATGGTGTTACATTCCCTCAAAAGAAACTTCTCGATGAGTATATCGCAATGATGGAAGAGGCTAAGAAACGTGACCATAGAAAAATAGGTAAAGAATTGGAATTGTTCACATTCTCACAAAGAGTGGGTGCAGGTCTTCCTTTGTGGTTACCTAAAGGAGCAGCTCTTCGTGAACGTCTTGAAATGTTCTTGAAGAAGGTGCAAAAGACTTATGGTTATCTTCCTGTAATTTCACCTCACATCGGTCAGAAAGAACTTTATGTGACATCAGGTCACTATGCAAAATATGGTGCGGACTCATTCCGTCCTATTACCACTCCTCAAGAAGGTGAAGAGTTCTTGCTAAAACCTATGAACTGTCCTCACCACTGTGAGATCTATAAATCAAAACCCCGTTCATACAAGGATCTTCCTGTACGTCTTGCTGAATTTGGTACAGTTTACAGATATGAGCAGAGTGGTGAGTTGCACGGTTTGACTCGTGTACGCGGATTTACACAAGATGATGCACATATCTTCTGTCGTCCTGACCAACTAAAAGAAGAGTTCTGTAAAGTAATCGATATCGTACTATATATATTTAAGACACTTTCTTTCGATGAATATGTTGCTCAGGTATCTTTGAGAGACAAAGTGAACAGAGAGAAATATATCGGTACAGATGAAAATTGGGAAAAAGCAGAGCGCGCTATTATTGAGGCAGCTGAAGAGAAAGGTCTTAAGACTGTCGTTGAATATGGCGAGGCAGCTTTCTATGGTCCCAAACTTGACTTTATGGTAAAAGATGCTATCGGAAGAAAATGGCAACTTGGTACCATTCAGGTGGACTACAACCTTCCT
>JAZRBT010000051.1:0-2415 GCA_045635245.1 Candidatus Coprenecus sp. | reverse complement strand
CCGCTTTAGTCGATGTCCATTCCGGTGTCAGGTTAAGTCGTACAATGGCATCTCCTTTGTCCATATTAAATGGCTGTTCCACAGAACAAGAAAATACCATAAAAATCAATCCCAGAATAGAACAAAGAATTAAAAATTTCTTCTCCATTTTAGTAATTTTATGAATTATAATCTTGCAAAAATAGAATAATTTTGTTCAAAGCAATATCAATGTTCATTTTTTATCAAAAAACTTTGTAAATTTGCCGAGATTGCACAATTATATTTTTAGGCTAATGAGCGAGATATTAAGAGATTACAACGAAGACGCGATAGAAACCCTGAAGTGGAACGAGCATATCCGAACCAGATCGGGTATGTATATTGGCAGCACAGGAGATGGTTCCCTTCCGGAAGATGGTATTTATGTATTGGTAAAAGAAGTTATTGACAACTCAATTGACGAATTTGCCAGCGGATTCGGACGTGAAATCACCATAAATATAAATGATAGAGAAGTATCGGTCAGAGACTATGGCCGTGGTATCCCCTTTGAAAAGCTGATTGCCGCTTCGAGCAACCTTATGACCGGCGGTAAATTCAAAGGAGGCATCTTCAAAAAAAGCGTTGGTCTGAACGGTGTCGGTCTGAAGGCGGTAAATGCTACCTCGTCACACTTTTTCATCCGTTCGGTGAGAAATGGAGAGTTCAAAAGCGCCACATTTGAAGGTGGGGAACTCATAAGTGAAGAGACCGGCAGAATCGATGAAAAGAATGGTACATTTGTCAGATTCATTGCCGATGACAAAGTCTTTGTAAACTATCGCTACAATCTCGAATTCATCGAGCAGATGGTAAAGAACTATGCCTACCTCAATACTGGTCTTGCCCTTTACCTGAACGATACAAAATACAAATCGGAAAACGGATTGCTCGACTTGGTAAATGAAAATCTTTCGCAAGAGCCGCTTTATCCCCCTATCCACATCGTAGGAGAGGATATTGAATTTGTGATGACTCACGGAGAGAGTTACGGTGAGAACATCGCTTCATTTGTCAATGGACAGAACACCACCCAGGGGGGAACTCACCTTGCAGCATTCAGAGAGGCTATTGCCAAAACCATAAAAGGACATCTGAAGAAAGATTTTGAACCATCAGACATCAGACAGTCGATAGTGGGTGCAATCAGTATCAGAATGAATAAAGCCCCTGACTTTGGTAACCAGACCAAAACCAAACTGACCTCCAAAGATATCAGCGAAGGACTTTCCATCAGAACATTCATCGGAGACTTTGTGGATGAGGAACTTGATAACTACCTCCACAAGCATCCCGATGTAGCCACTGTAATCCAGAAGAAAATTCAGGAGTCCGAGAAAGAGAGAAAAGCTATTTCCGGACTGCAGAAAAACATAAAGGAAAAGACTCAGAAAGCGAGCATCTACAACAAAAAGCTCCGCGACTGCCGTGTACACTACACCGACACCAAGAATCCGCTGAGCGAGAACTCCTCATTATTTATCACCGAGGGTCTCTCTGCGAGTGGTTCCATCACCAAAATCCGCGATGTAAACACTCAGGCAGTCTTCTCTCTAAGAGGTAAACCTCAGAACTGTATCCAGAAGAGTGAAAAGGAAGTTCACGCCAACGAAGAACTTATCCTTCTGAAAGCGGCGCTGAATGTAGATGAAGATCTTGACAATCTAAGATACAACAAAATTATCATCGCAACCGATGCCGATGTCGACGGAATGCACATCAGACTTCTGTTGGTTAGTTTCTTCCTTAAATACTACCCCGACCTTATCCGCCAGGGACACGTTTACATTTTGCAGACTCCCCTGTTCAGAGTCCGTAACAAAAAGAAAAGCATCTACTGCTACAGCGAAGAAGAGAAAGCCTCTGCCATCAAAGAACTTGGCAACGGTCACGAGATAACACGATTTAAAGGTCTTGGAGAGATTTCTCCCGAAGAGTTCAAAGGATTCCTCGGAGAGGATATCAGATTGGATCAGGTGAGACTCGACTCCGACGACAAGATTGTCGATTTGCTCCAGTTCTATATGGGTAAAAACACCCCCGGCAGACAAGATTTTATTAGAAAGAACCTCCGTTCTGAATCAGTAATGGAAATAATTTAATTTGAGATGAAACCATCAACCGCTAAATACTGGCTGAATAAACTTGGTTGGACTGCTGTCGATCAGGTTATTCCCGAAAAGAAATGTATTATTTTGGGAGCCCCTCACACATCTATATGGGACTTTGTAATATCATACCTTTATTATACATCTATCGGAGGAAATGCGAAAGTGATGATAAAAAAATCATTCTTCGTTTGGCCCCTCAAACCCATTTTGCTCAAACTCGGAGGTATCCCCGTTGACCGCAGTGCCAAAGGTGGTGCATCAATGGTAAGACAGATGATCTCTG